>CAZEFS010000093.1:0-4767 GCA_964511545.1 uncultured Opitutales bacterium | reverse complement strand
CAGCTTGGGCTTCTTTCCAGGCTCCTTGCTTTTGATACAAGTCTCCTAAATAATAAAAGGCCCTAGCAGCTTTCTCTCTGTATACGCTTGCTTTTGTGGCATCTTGTAATGAAGCGCTGATTTTCTTCAAACACGCTGCATACAGTTTATAATGCTCTGCGTTTTCCGTATATTTTAAGGCTTCTTTATAGGCTTCTTCTGCATGTTGCAATCTCCCTAGCTCCTCATACTCTTGAGCATGTTTTAAAAACAAATCCACTGTCTTGCTATGCTCAGCTTGATCCTCTGGTTTTAGCTTTTCCATATAAGGCTCTCCCGGCTGTATGGGCTGGTACTCTGGCAGATTCCAGGGGTCTGTCGCCAAGTGGCCCATCGCTTCTTCTATAGGCCGAATAAAGTTATAGGCCTGCAAATTCCTCGCAGGAGAGTTGTGAGGTAAATCCAAAACGTTTCCCAAAGGTGGCACGGGCCTTGCCTGAGGGTTAGCCTCCTGTTGCTGACCCATGTTAGGCGCAAAGTTAGGTACAAAGGATGCGTTATAGGTGTTATTCGGTTGAAGATGATTGCGTTCCATATAGTGCAGTTGTGTTAAGCTTTTTTAAAGTAATAGGTTTAATTGGATTGCTCTGTGCTAAAACCCAATTACCTGTATCGCTTAGATGGGATAAGGCTAAACTTGTCACAAAATAAATGACTTAAAGCACGCATTGCGATTCCTAGTACACTAAACCGCAAAAGGCAATATCTTTTTTGGGAAAAATTTTTTCAGTGCCAAAAAACTCGCCTTGGGTATACTTATTTTTATTGCATGACTCTAGCGTTCAAAAGCTCTAGGCCCATGTATAGACCATGAAGGTCTTTTAGATTAGACTCCGTGAGAACCCTTTGAGGAAATATGAGGGTCTGGCTTGGCCTCCTTGTGCTCAAACTTCATAGAAATCAAGCTCGTTACCCCTCGCTCTTGCATCGTTACCCCATAGAGCGTATCCGAAGCAGCAATGGTTCGCTTATTGTGGGAAATCACTAAAAACTGTGAGTATTGAGTAAACTGCTTTAGCATCTCTGTAAAGCGGCCTATATTCGCATCATCCAGCGGGGCATCTAGCTCATCGAGTACACAAAAAGGGCTGGGTTTTACCATATAGATCGCAAAGAGCAAGGCCACCGCCGTCATGGTTTTCTGACCACCGCTCAGAAGGGTTAAATGGCGTAATTTTGTGCCTGGGGGCCTAGCAATAATATCTATTCCTACTTCTAAAAGGTCTTCTCCTTCATGGAGAATCAAGTCTGCCTCACCGCCCCCAAAAAGCTTTTGAAAGGTATAGGCAAAGTTCTCTTTAATCTTCGCAAAGCTTTCCTGGAATAGACCCTGCGAGAGTTTATTCATATCCTCTATAGCTAAAGTGAGCTCTTGCTTGGAGGCTTGTAAGTCGTCTGTCTGGGTTTTTAAAAAGATAAAACGCTCTTTGAGGCGAAGGTAGTCTTCTATGGCTGATAGGTTCACCGTACCTATAGCATTCAGTCTAGCTTTTAAGGATTTTATCTCTTGCTGAATAGTCTTCCAGTCTATGCTTTCTGGGTCTATAGGTCCTTCCTGGCTAGCCCTGGTTTTAGCTGTGTTAGCAGAGGGGCTGAAAGCAGCTTCGCTTGCTCCATCTCCTTCCGAGGGTTCATCTTCAAGCCCTAAAGGGCTGATAAAGGGAGCCTGTGCCTTTTCTAGGCTGAGCCTCCAGTCAATTGTTTCCAAAGCAGTCTCATATTCGCTGAAGGCTTTTTCTTTTAAAAATTGGACTTGAGATTGCTCTTGGGCTAAAGCCAGCTGCGCCTGATGCAAGTTTTTCTCTAGGCTAGCCTGAGTCTTCCTGGCCTCTAAGAGGCGGTGGTCTAGCTGCTTAAAGGTTTTCTCTAGCTCCAGGATCTCAGCTCTATGCCCTTCGAGAACTTGTAAACCAGCCTGTATGGTCTCTTCTAGGGTACGGCAGCGTTCCTCTTGGGTGAGTCTTTCTTCACCCTGCCTGAGTATTTGGGCTTCTAGCTGAGTCTGCTCCCTACTCAAAGCATCTATACGTGTCTGTAAGTGCCGCCTTTCTTCTAGGTTTTGTTGGAGGTTCTGCTCAATAAAGGCTAAGGCCTGCTGCTTTTGAAAGAGGTGGAGCTTCACCTCTGCTAAACTCTGACGCTTAAGGTCTTTTTCCTCTAACAAACTATGGCTAGATTGTTCCTGAGCCTGCAGGGCCTTCATAGCCTCCGCTAGGCGTTGAGATTGGTTACTGGCTAAACTGTCTTTCTTTTCATAGGCAAGGGCTACTGCTTCTAGCTTGTACTCTAAGGATTCTAGCTGGGTTTCTAAATGGCTCAAGCTAGCCTCTTTATCGCTTAAAACTTGCCTAAGGGCCCTATCTTCAGCTGAAAAATCCTTGATAGCATGCTCCGCTTCTAGAGCAGCTGCCCTATGAACCTCTACCGCTTGCTCTAGGCTATCTAGCTTTACCTGAAGCGCTTTAGCTGTTTCAAACAGGATAATTAATTCCTCTTGAGCCTGAGTTAACTCCTGCCCCAGAGCTTCTATGACGTTAGCCCTATGCAAGAAGCTGTGCTCCTGGAAATCCTGACCAGTCTGCACGATTCCCCGTTTATCAAAAATAGTTCCCGAGCCATCTACTAAGGTTTCAAAATAAAAATCTGGATGATGCTGGATGAAAGCCAGCGCCTCTTGCATGTTTTCTACAATGTAGGCACCTTGAAAGATCCTATTCACATAGGGCCTAAGGCTTTCATCCTCTAGAGTAATACAGCTCGTAGGATCTAAAAATAGAGGATTGGAAGGCAATACCTTTGCTAAAAAGCCGCCCTTATAGTCTTCTATATACAAACACGCTTTACCCAGCTTAGCTTCAGCTAAGTCATGCAAAAGCGTTAAAGCATCTCCTGTTTTATGAATAAAAACGGCATTTAATGCAGCGCCCAAGAGGCTTTCTATAGCGCTGGTATAAGGAGGGGCTACTTGGATGCATTTTGCTAAGAGCCTAAACTGATCTTGCACAGGAAAGCGGCCTTCTACCAGTGCTTTTGTACCTTCTCCAAAACCTTCTAGTTTGACTTGTAAAGCCTCCAAGGTATGTTTTTTAGCTGTTTTAGCAGCTATCAAACGCTCTTTTTCTTGGATCTGGCGTTGCAGATCCTTAAAGGCCTGCTGGCTGTGGCTAAAGAGAGCCTGGTCTTGCTGCTGTGAAGCCACGGTGTGGCGTTTTTCCTCCTCAGCAGCCCTCAGTTCTAGCTGTATATCCTGGAGTTTTCGGCTTAAAGCTTGCTTTTCTTGGTCTAGCTTGAGTTTTTGCTCCTGAGCACTCACTTGCTGGGCCTGGCTGGTTTTTAACTCTATTTCAAGTTGGGTTTTTTCTTGCTCAGTCTTTTTCAGGCTATGCTCCAGCTCTTGTATTGTATGGCGAAAGCTCGCAATACTGGCCTCTACGGCTTGAGCTTTAGCCTCAAAGGTACTGAGTGCCTCCATTGCTTCTTTCAGTTTTTCATCAGAATCACCTAAAAGGCCTGCTTGCTGGCTTTTTTCCTCAGCATCCTTTTCTGCCTTTTGAGAAAGATGCTCTAGGGTTTCTTGCAATTGTAGTTTCTCTTGCTCACAGGCTTCTATTCGGGCCTGGCTATCTTCTTGACGAAGCGAGAGGAGCTGAATTTGGTTCTCCGCCATATCCTTTTGGGCGCGTAGCTCAAAGATGTGCTCTTGGGCTTTTTGTAAGGCCTCGTGCAAGTTATTTCTCTGAGCCTGTTTTTGGGCCAAATCTGTCTCATCGCCGATAAGGCCTTGCTGTAGCTTTTCTAAACCTTGGAGGAGGCCCTCCATTTCTTGGTTCAGGCGGCCTTGCTGGCTTTGTTTTTTTTGATACTCTAGGGCGTAGTAGGCAAGCTCTAGGTGTTGAAGGCGATGCTTTGTTTTCTGGTAACGCAAAGCCTTCTGGGCCTGGTGGTATAGGTTATCTTTCTGTCTTTCCACCTCTTGCATGAGGTCTAGAGCACGAGCTAGGTTTTGCTCTACCAGGTCTAGTTTAACTAAAGTTTCCTTTCTTTGGCTTTTATACCGGGTAATGCCCGCTGCTTCTTCAAAAATAATTCGCCTTTCTTGGGGATTATTAGAAAGAATCTGATCGATCTTACCTTGCATCATGAAAGAATAGGCATCTTGGCCTATGCCTGTATTCATGAATAAAGACTGAATGTCTTTGAGGCGGCAGCGCTTGCCGTTTAGGAAGTACTCTCCGCCGTCTTCTCGGCTTACTTTGCGGGAAACCTCTACTTCATTATAGGCCGTACCTAGCTGGGCCTCACAGTCACTAAAGGTAAGGCTCACCTCACAGAGGTGCAAAGGTTTTCGCTTATCCGTTCCCTGAAAGATCACATCCTCCATCTTTCCACCCCGCAGGGCCTTAGCGCTCTGCTCTCCTAGTACCCAACGAATGGCATCTACTACATTACTTTTTCCGCAGCCATTGGGGCCTACAATCGTAGTGACCCCTGGGCGCATGACAATACGAGTCTTGTCGGCAAAGCTTTTGAAACCATGAATAACGATTTCTCTCAAAAACATAAGGCTAATAGAGGGGAAAGGCAAGCTGCCGGCAATCTTTAAATAGGTCTCTGCTGAAACTACAGGGGGAGGGGGCTTGCCGCCCGTCTCCCTACGCTCTATGAGCTTCAGGAGACACTCCTAGCTCTTACCTCGCTTAAGGGTGGCTTGCCACCCGAAGCTCGGAG
>CAZEFS010000092.1:0-4784 GCA_964511545.1 uncultured Opitutales bacterium | reverse complement strand
AAGCTAAGTCCCTGCTTCAAGAGCTCTAAGCTCAAAAACGACGGGAAATTGGGTGGGATCTTAAAAGCCTTCACCTTGTAGCGCTGCATCACCCACAAGACAAGCTTGGCTACAGTAGAGGTAGGCACGCTGAGCTTTATCTCTTTTTCAGCATCTTGGATACAATCTTCCTTTAAGAGCACTGTATCCAAGGCAGAGGCCTTGCGTGTACGGCTGTACTCTAGGGCGTTTACTATCCCTATCTTTTTCCCGCGAATACGAAAGGCTAAAAATGGATCGGGTATAGAAATACGGCTAAAGTGCAAGAGGTCTGCGTCTTTGTCTGAGGCTGCGTAGAGGAGGAGATCTGGCTTGAGCATAGAGAAGTAAGAATTGATCTATAAGCTACTGAGTTTTCCCTAAAAATCAAGATCCTAGAACGATCGGGAGGAAAAGAAAGACCCTTTCAATCATTTCACAGGGCTCTGGGGTGATACTTCGCATAAGCATCTACCAGCTGCTGAGGCTGGACGGTCGTATAAATCTCTGTAGTGGAGATATCCGCGTGGCCTAGCATATCCTGAATGGCCCGCAAATTTGCCCCATTAGCCAAAAGATGGCTCGCAAACGAGTGCCGCAGCATATGCGGCTTTACCGGCTTTAGAATGCCAGCTGCCTTGGCATAGGTTTTGATATTCACCCAAAACGTCTTGCGCGACAGGGCCCTTCCCCATTGGCTTAGGAAGACAAAGCTCCCACTCTTAGCCTTTGCTAAAAGCGGACGGGCCTCTAGATAGTAGTCTTGCAGGGCTGCTATCGCCTTTTGCCCTAGGGGAACAGCCCTCTCCTTAGACCCCTTGCCGAAAACCCGGACAAACCCCTCATCCAAATTTAGCATCTGCATAGCTAGGCTACAAAGCTCAGACACTCTAAGGCCGCTGCTGTACATCAGCTCTAACATGGCCCTATCCCGTAGCCCCTGGGGTTTATCTTAGGGGGGAGCCGTTAAGAGCCTATCGACTTCACTCACACTCAGAAGGCCTGGCAAACGCCTAGCTTTTTTCGGTAGGCTAAAGAGCTCCATAAAATGATCCTTTCGCCTATTTTCTCTCACCAAAAAGGTCGCCAAGCTCCGCAGAGCAGAGAGCTTTCGGGTCAGGCTAGAGGCCTTGTAGGCCTTGAGGCTAAGGTCCGCCACCCAAAGGCGCAGAGCCTCTGTGGTGACACTGTCCCAGCCGCTGACGCCTTGCTGCTCTAAATATAGGGCACACTGAGACAGATCCTTTTCGTAGCTGCTCAGCGTATGGGGCGACACTCCCTTCTCTAGCTCTAGAAATGCAAGAAAGGCATGCACCGGCTCGGCAAAGTTTTCGGGCAAAGCATCTTCTAGAGCATGCTGGGTTTTAGGTTTAGTCATAACAAAGAGGATGGTTTTGAATACTTTGGGTTTTCAGATAAATTTCAAACCCTTTTTAATTGGCCTTGATAGGACGGAGTTTTTTTGCTTTAGTGCGTATATTCTTATGATGGCGTCTTCACCTTATCTTTCCGTTGTCATTCCTGTATACAATGAGGCGAATAACTTACAGGCCCTTTATACACGCCTTAAAGCGGTGCTGGATCAGCTCGGTAAAGGCTATGAAATTATCTTTACCAATGATGGCAGTGTGGATGCATCGATGCAGTACCTCTCTTCTTTTTATAAAGAAGACCCAAAGCACGTAAGAGTCATAGACTTTAATGGAAACTTTGGCCAACATACAGCCATTATTGCCGGCTTTGAAAAAGCGAGAGGGGACGTTATCTTTACTTTGGATGCAGACCTGCAAAATCCTCCAGAAGAGATTCCTAAACTCTTAGCAAAAATAGAAGAGGGCTATGATATGGTAGGCGGCTACCGCAGGCTAAGGCAGGATTCCTCGCTTCGTAAGCTAGCGTCTAAGCTCATCAACTGGTTTCGGGAGCTCTCAACAGACATCAAGATGACAGACCAGGGCTGCATGCTCCGGGCCTATAAGCGGCCTATCATCGATGCCATCATCCGCTGTGTAGAGCGCTCTACTTTTATACCGGCTCTTGCCTATAAGTTTGCCGCAAGACCTGCAGAAGTAGAGGTAGACCACCATGAACGGGCTGAAGGCGTCTCCAAATATAGCTACTATAAGCTGATTCGCCTAAACTTTGACCTCATTACCGGCTTTACCCTCATGCCCTTGCAGCTATTTACCATTTTTGGTATGTTAACGAGCATTATGAATGGGATCTTAGTGAGCGTGCTCCTCTACCGGCGCTTTGCCTACGGGCCAGAGGCGGAGGGCCTTTTTACCTTGTTTGCGATCCTCTTTTTCCTCATTAGCGTGGCAATTACAGGCATCGGCCTTATTGGGGAGTATGTAGGGAGAACCTACCAGGCCGTACAACAACGCCCCCGTTACATTATCCGGCAAGTCCTAGAAGACTTATCTTGAACACCTAAGACGTACCTTGAACACCGCATTGTCCCTATGGAAGCGCCTCGTATCCTTGCCTTTGCCTACAGCGAAGTCGGCTATGCCTGCCTTGAGGCTCTGATCCAGGCCAAAATGCATATCGTGGGCGTGGTATCTCACCAAAACAAGCCGGGAGAACAGCTGTGGTTCCGCTCGGTGCCGGAGCTAGCAAAAGCGCAAAACCTCCCTCTCTTTCAGCCTGAAAGCCTAAAGGACGGGTGGTATGAGCGCTTTTTGGACCTAAAGCCAGACGTCATCCTATCCTTTTACTACCGGAATATGATTAGCCCCAAGATACTAGCCCTAGCGCCCTTAGGGGCGTTTAACATGCATGGGTCTTTATTACCCAAATACCGGGGACGCACCTCTATTCACTGGGCAATTCTAAGAGGCGAAACACAAACCGGTGCTACCCTCCACCACATGGTAAAAGCTGCCGATGCGGGAGATATTGTAGACCAAGAGGCCGTGCCTATTTTGTTTGAAGATGACGCCCTAAGCGTGACGTATAAGGTGAGAGATGCGGCAGTACGCATTCTCAACAGGCAATTACCCAAGCTTTTAAGTGGTACGACTGAAGCTCGCCCTCAAGACCACTCTTTAGCGACGGTATTTGGGGGGAGGACTCCAGAAGATGGAAGGATAGACTGGTCGCAGAGCGCTCTTTCGATTTACAACCTCATCCGTGCCGTTACCCGGCCCTTTCCAGGCGCATTTACAGACAGCGACAGCAAGCGCCTGCATATCTGGAAGGCACGGCCTCTACCACAAGCGCTACAGACCGCTCCCATACCCTTACAGAAAGCAGAACTAGTGAAGAATTCAGCGCCTCCAGGTACGATTTTAAGTTCCGCCCCATTCCTATTCCAAACCGGGGAGGGGGTATTAGAGATTATCGATGCTACAGAATCTGATCTTGTGCTTTGAGAGTTTTATACTACAGTGCCTTTGTTTTTAATATTTTTTTCATATGGAATACGACCTTATTGTGATTGGTGGCGGGCCAGCAGGCTATCCTGCAGCTATTAGGGCAGCTCAACTTGGGAAAAAAGTAGCGTGTGTTGAAATGGAAAGACCCGGCGGCACCTGCCTAAACTGGGGGTGCATACCCTCAAAGGCCCTACTCAAAGCAGCAGAGACCTTCCAGACCCTAAAACACGCAGATCGGCTAGGCCTTGGCTGCAAAGAAGCTAGTTTTGACTTTCCGGCAGTGATCCAACGCTCCCGTAAAGTCGCAGATACGATGGCAAAAGGAATAGAATTTTTATTTAAAAAGAATAAAGTAGAGCATTTTATAGGTAAAGCACACGTCACCTCCCCCCAGACGGTGGAAATCAAAGAAGGTAACCAGGCAGGCCTCACCCTGCGGGCAAAGCATATCCTCCTAGCTACGGGTTGCAAGCCGTTGAGCCTTCCGAACCTAGCGGTGGATGGCAAACGGATCATGACCTCGCGCGAGGTCTTAGCCCAAGAAGCCTTTCCAGACTCCATCATCATCCTAGGAGCAGGTGCTATTGGGGTGGAGTTTGCCTACTTTTTTAACGCATTGGGCGCTACCGTCAGCCTTGTGGAGATGCAAGAGCATATTCTCCCGCTAGAAGACAAAGAAGTCTCCCTTGCACTAGAAAAGCAGTTTAGCCAGCAAGGGATCCACCTTTACCTGGGCCAAAAGGCACAAAACATCCAAGTGCAGGACGCCAGTGTCAGCCTAGAGCTATCCAAAGGAGACACCCTCACGCCTTTAAGTGCTAACTCTCTTCTCTTAGCCATTGGCCTAAAACCCTATACTGACGGCCTCTTGGCTCCCCACCTGAGTTTAGAGCTAGATGCTAAGGGGTACATAGCGGTAAACGATGCTTATGAAACGTCCATCCCCGGCATCTACGCAGCAGGAGACATTATTGGCCCGCCCTGGCTTGCCCACGTAGCGACCTTTGAGGCTATCCAGGCTGTGAATGGCATCTTTAAGCACAGCAAGCCAGAGCGAAAAACCGTTTTTCCTGCCTGTACGTATTGTCAGCCCCAGATAGCCAGCATAGGCCTGACTGAAGAGGCAGCCAAAGCCCAGGGTCTTGCCTATAAAGTTGGGAAGTTTCCTTTCGTAGCCTCTGGCAAGGCTGTAGCGATAGACCATCCTGAAGGATTCATAAAAATCCTCTCCTCAGCAGAGCATGGGGAGATCTTAGGCGCCCACATCCTAGGGGTAGACGCTACAGAGCTGATTAACGAGCTCGCACTAGCTATAAAGCTGGAAGCCACTGTCGAGGACCTACATGCTACCTTGCATGCCCACCCAACTCTTGCTGAAGGCATAGC
>CAZEFS010000091.1:0-4794 GCA_964511545.1 uncultured Opitutales bacterium | reverse complement strand
CAGACTCTGAAAGCGCTATTTATCTAGCTCCCCATAAGACAGGAATAGCCAACCTGCTAGAGCTCTTTCACGTTGTCAGTGGTGAAAGCGTTGAAAGCCTCATCAACCGCTTTGAAGGGAAGCCCTACTCCCCCTTTAAGGAAGCACTGGCCGATGCTGTGATTGCAAAATTAGAGCCTATGCAAGCACGCTACCACGCCCTCATGCACGATAAGGCCTTTGTCTTAGAGACCCTAAGGGCGGGTACCCAGGCTGCTCAACAGCGGGCAAACCGTGTCCTTTCTAAGGTGCGGCGTAAGGTAGGAATTTTGGATTTATCGGTATAAGCTCAGGAAGAAACATAGAAAATAAGCCCTGAATTTTTGTTTTTGGATACTTATTTTTTAAAACTATTGGGTTTTAATAAGAGAAAGCTTGACGCAGGGCTAAAAAACTGCAGAGTCTTTTTCCGTTGCCTGGTGGTGTAATGGTAGCACAGCTGATTTTGGTTCAGTTTGTCGAGGTTCGAATCCTTGCCGGGCAGCCATTTTTTCATAAGGCTCAGTATTGTCCCTCAGCCCAAAGCAAAGTATCCGGGCTAATCTTTACGTCGGGCCGTGGCGCAGCCTGGTAGCGCACTTGCATGGGGTGCAAGGGGTCGCAAGTTCGAATCTTGTCGGCCCGACCATTTTTTAATACGCATTTTCTACAGACCACTTCTGAGAAAACTGTGAGTTTGAGGTTTTCTCACGGATACAGTTCGTATATTGAGGGGAAAGGTATTTTCTCTTCGGTACTATGCCTAGTTTTGTTCTCCCGGCTGCTTATTGGCAGCATCCATAGGTTTGGCTATCTTTTGTAGGTAGCGCTTGAGCTTGGCTCTTAGGCGAGGCTTTAGAATATATCCTAGGCAGGAAGGGGTTTTGCAATAGCAGGGGTGATCTAGGCAGTGGTCCCACTCGTAGTTATAGTTGAAGCTGAGCTCTTGTCCATTTTTGATATTTTTTTTAGCTACGATCCAAATTTGGCCCCGCAGGTTCACGGCTTCGCAATTCGGCTCGCAGCTATGGTTAATGTATTTTGCGGGATTGTCTGGAATATCCCCGTCTAGGTCGTAGCGTTTATTGAGATCAAAGATATAGACTCTAGCGCCTTGGGTGTTTTTAGCGTGCTCTTCTCTCATTTGGGCCCTTTGGAGGGAAACGGTTTTGGTGATTTTTTCTCCAAGATACTGAAGGATCTTGGTGCCCTTCGGGATGTCTTTAGCGGCAAACACCCCTCGATTATGAATGTGGGACTGTTGGACTACAAAGAGTGGCTGCGATAGCATGGTATCTTGCATAGATAAAAAAGGGTCTTAGAAAAATAAGAAGCTGATAGCATGAAAAGTGCAAGAGGTTCTTAACGCTCCCATAGCTAAAAAAGCAAGACAGAATTCACGCTATCTGAGCTTATGCCTCAGATAGAAGCTCGTAAACAGTGCTGCAGGAAAACAGCTACGCTTAAGCCTTGGAGGCCTAGACTCTGACTATCTTTTTTGATAAGGACCACGTTCTACTCTGCAATGTGGCTAGAGGCCATACCATGCAAGTCTGCCTGAGGAAGTGCCTTGCGGATAGTACGCAAAGGGGGTAACAGGTGGAGCGTATCCCCCAAAAAGCCAAGGTCTAGCACGAAGATTTTTTTAGCAGGAGATACCTGAGAGAAAAAGCTAGAATCATTCACTCGCATCGTCTATAAGCTAAGGATAAAATGCAGATTAAGCCCAGCCTTTTCTTCTTGTGAAGCTACAATCCATTCAAGCTATTATTTTTGATGCTCGCTTTACTGCGCTGCAGGCAGGAAATTTTTCAAGAGAAGGCACTCTGCTAGGCTATTTGCAGCCATTTTTGAGAGAGAGCCTAGAGCGTTTGGGTATGCTGGGCTATGCTTTTTTCTGGCTAGATGCAGACAGGGCTGCTGCAGAAAATTTTCTAAATAGCCAGCATATATTACATTTTTTTAAGAAAATCCATGCCTTACCTCTTGAAATACATCCTCAGCCTAGCTCTTTTGAAGGTGTTTTAAGAGAGTCAGGCTATTTGCCTGAGCACGTACTCTACTTGAGTTTTCAGTTGAATCACTGTTATATCTTAGCAAAAAAAATAGGCTGTGCTTGCTTTTTATTTCAGGAATCAGCAGCAACCGGCACTCCTCGAGTATGCCTACCAAAGCTTTACACGTTGGTGCCTTGGCTTATCAAGAGCAAGGGTCTAGCACCGCTTTATTGGAATGGGCCAAGGAGGAGCGTGCTCCAGCTATGTTTGGGCATCCCAGGATGGAGTCCTTTTGTGCCTCCTAAAAATACCAAGCCCCTTTCAGAGCTTGTGGATCAGGTTTTTCAGCAGCTTCAGCCTGGGGATCCTCGTCTAGAGGAAGCTATTTTGAGATCTTGGGAAACCATCGTAGGATCCAGGCTAGCCTCTCAATGCCGGCCAGGCCGTTTGGTAAGAGGGCGGCAGCTTGTGATTCTTGCGTATAATGCTATTATTAAACAAGAGCTCCACTTTCAAGCCCGGCCGATTCTCAAAAAGCTGCAAGGCCTACCGGGTGGAGAACAGCTTGTGGAGATTAGTATTCAGCAAAGAGGCTAATAAAGCTTTGGCTTGCAGTTTTAGAAAAGATGTTTTTCTGTCGTGCAAAAACGTTGCTAAAACCCAAATACTACCACTTGTGCAGACTCCTAAAAAAACGATTACAGCGGTCATAGACCGTTACCTCAGCGCTTATAGTGCGCAAAATATGGAGGGCTTGTTACAAGTTTTTTTAATTGAAGATCCCGGATTTTATTTTTTAGGGACAGGGGTAGATGAAAGAGCCTCTACAAAAGTTGAACTAGAGCAGATTTTTCAATTGCATTTTAGTCAAGCTAAGGCTTTGGCGGCAAAGGCGGAGTATATGAGCGTTTACGTCCATCCGCCTTTTGCCTTCCTTGTGGGAGAGTTTATGTTTCGGATAGGCTTTCAAGAGCAAGGTGAGCTTGTCTTTACACCCCGGTTTAGCGCAGTATTAAGGCAGGTGGGTTCAAACTGGCTGATTCAGCAGCTTCACTATTCTGTTCCGTGGCTTGAGCAGCCCCTAAATTTAGCTTTTCCTGCCAGCTAAAATAGTGTACCTTAGGGCCATGACGATGCCTGTGGAGTCCTTACTTGCTTATGCTATTCTTGGAAATAGCCTCTGGCGTTTTATAGGTTTTACACTTTCTATTCTTCTTGCTTTTATACTTGGGAGGATCTTGCACCGTTTTTTTTTGATAAGCTCTCAGTGCTTAAAAACAGAGAGCGTTATCTTGCAGCAACTGTTTAAGTCTTGCGCTAAGGCGGTGGATTTTATGGCCCTCACCTTAGGCTTCAAGTTTGCCTTGAGCTGGCTTGTTTTAAGCGAAGCTGTGAAGAGTGCGTGCTACATTGCTGCTGATTTAGGCCTTAGCCTAGCCTTTACTTATTTGTGCTTACAGCTGGTGCATGTGTTTTCAGCCTGGTCTCTCCTGCTGGTAAGCCCCAGCGGTCGCTCCATGCACCAGATGCTTATGCCCTCGCTAAAGCGCTTGCTACAGGGCTGTATTTTGGTTTTGCTTGGGGCTCATGCGTTTCAGTTGCTGAGTGATCAGCCTATTAGTTCTATTTTAGCTGGCTTAGGTATTGGAGGCTTTGCTGTAGCCATGGCGGCAAAGGAAACGATTGCTAATTGCTTTGGTTCTTTAGTGATTTTTATAGATAAACCCTTTGAACTGGGAGATACGGTTAGGATTGATACCTATCAAGGCATCGTAGAAGCCGTCGGCCTTCGTTCTACTCGTCTTCGTACCTCTAGCGGAGCCTTGGTGACCCTTCCAAATGCAGGACTGACAACCAAGTCTATAGAAAACTTATCTAAGATCAAATTTGTTCGAAAGGCCTTTAGTGTGGACCTCAAGTACGGTACTGCTGCTGAAAAAGTGGAAGAAGCTTTAGAGATCATCCGCTCTTTGCTACAGGGCAATGAAGGCTTAGACCCTCAACACCCGCCTATTGTATACTTAGCTGAATTTAAAAACTCAGGTATTAGCATCGCTGTTACGCTCTGTTACCGGACGGACGCAAGTGCCCTCAACGCCTTGTGTGAGGGCTTTTATTTGCGGCTTATCAAAGCTTTTGAGGAGGCGAAGATCGAATTGGCTGCTCCATCGAGTGCCCTCACTTCGTAAAAGCACTCAGGGTTTTGCGTATGGTTTTTATCCCTATTTTTGGGTTGCTTTTACCGCTTAGACGCTTGACGATACTCTCATGGCTCATGTTGTGACAGATCATTGCTTGGACTGCAAATATACCTATTGTGTGGATGCGTGCCCTGTAGATGCATTTCACCAAGGCCCAGACCAGCTTTTTATCCATCCTGATACCTGCATAGACTGTGGGGCCTGCATTTCTGAGTGCCCTGTAGGAGCCATAGAGGTGGATCTATCCTTGCCTGACGAGAAGGCCCATTGGGTAGACAAAAATAAACTAGCTGCCTTGCAATACCCGGTTATTACCAGTTCTACAGAGCCTTTGCTCGGCCCTCGCTGTGTGGATAAATCTGCCTAAAAATCTGCCTAAAATAGAAACAAGAATCTATATGCCTATACCCAGCCCACTTGAGTTTTTAAAGCAATACCTCCGTTTTCACAGTGTCTCTACGGATCCAAGGCCAGAGTTTTTGGAAGGCCTTGCAGGGGCGAGGCAGCACGTTTTAGCTTTGCTCTCCTCGCTTGGCTTTACGGTTGAAGAGGTGAAGACTCCTGGCCACCCCATTCTC
>CAZEFS010000090.1:1391-4811 GCA_964511545.1 uncultured Opitutales bacterium | reverse complement strand
CTCCTGGCCAATGTCAACCGTTGGGCCGAGCAGATGGGTTTACCACCTATTGGCCCTGAAAATTTGGGAGATTGCTTTCAGCCTTATAGCGTTTCGGATAGGCCCGCCCAGTGTGTGAGCTTAGTCAATCCCAAGGGGCGTTTAGCTATACTAGGAGTGATTGTGCCTGTGGGAGAGGTCTTTTGGTTTTTTAAGATGATGGGTGATGCTGCTTTAGTAGAGCAAGAGAAGGCAACCTTTCATCAGTTTCTAAAAACAGTACAATTCTAATGGCCTGGGCAAAAAGAGTGTTTCATAGCCTGGCTTCTTTGCGTCTCACTTTGTGTTTATTGGGTGCGGCTTTTTTACTCGTATTTTTTGGCACCTTAGCTCAGGTAGAGATGGGTATACAGGGGGTACTCAGCCTTTATTTTAAGTCTTTTTTTGTGCTTTGGCCCTATCCAAAGGTTTGGCCGGGGGGGGGGGTGCTTATTTTTTGTGTAAAAATTCCATTAATGGGGGGGTATACTTTAGGGATTTTAACCTTGGCCAATCTCTTTTGCGCACATTTAAAGTATTTTAAATTTAAAAAGCAAAAATTCGGAATAGCCTTGGTTCACCTAGGTTTAGGCGTGCTAGTCCTGAGTGGTTTTGTGTCTGCCTACTTTCAAGAAGAGAGCCAGATCTGCCTTACACGGGCTATTCCCAAGAACTATAGTGAGGATTATTTCAAGAATGAACTGGTAGTCGTTGACATCAGTCAAAAAGATCAGGATAGCGTGTGGTCTATCCCTCAAAGCTTATTAAAGACAGGTAGTCGGTTTGAACAAGAGGGTTTTCCTCCTATAGAGATCGTAGAAGCGTATGCCAACTCCTGTATCTTAAGGGCAGTGGATATTCAGGGCTCTGTACCGGCTCTTAAGGCTTCTTCGGGCCTAGGGTATACCGCACAGCTGCTAACCTTCCCGCAAGATTTAACCCATAAGCCGGGTACTGTGAATACAGCCAGTGCATATGTGAAGGTATACGATGGGGAAAATGCTCTGGGAACCTGGCTTGTATCCAGTATTTTGGATGAGAAGTTTCCGCCCCAAGAAGTTTTGATCGGAGAAAAAACGTATCAGATTGCTCTACGTTTTAAGAGAACCTATTTTAACTTTAGCCTCACGCTTCTTGAGTTTATGCATGAAAGGCATCCCGGTACAGATATCCCAAAATCATTTTCTAGCTTCATTCGCATTCAAAACCTAAATACTCAAGAAGATAGGCAGGCTTTAATTTCTATGAACCAGCCCTTGCGTTATGAAGGCTATACGTTTTATCAGTCTTCTTTCTCTGAAGATGAACGTTCATCTATTTTACAGGTAGTCAAAAATCCTGGCTGGGTGGCTCCGTACGTAGGGATTGTACTTGTGGGTCTAGGGCTGTGCTTTCAGTTTATAAAACACTTGCTTCAGTTTTTAAAACGTCATGAAAAAAAAACTTAGAGCTTGGATTTGGCTAGGTTTGCTCCTCTTTTTACTCTTCCCTTTGCTGCAGAAGACAGATCCCTATGAGGCAGCCTTTAAGGCTTTGCCTGTGCAGGCCCAAGGACGTATTAAGCCTATAGATACACTTGCGCGTACGAGCCTTCTCCAGCTTGTACGCAAGCAAAAGCTTGTGACGCAGACGGGTGAAACCCTAAGTCCTGCTGGCTGGTTGCTACGTGTTTTAGTAGATCCTAAAACAGTAGATGCAGAAGCCTGTTTTTATGTCAATCATCCAGAGCTGCTTTCTTTTTTAGGCCATGCTACCACTCAAGCTTCCATGCTGTCTTATAAAGCCATACAGCCTTATTTCAAGCAGGTCTACCAGACTATAGAAAGCATTAAGGAGCCTCTGAGTGCATTTGATAAACAGCTCCAGCTTTTAAGTGATAATATCGGTTTGTATCAAAATTTAAAGTATAGTCTTTCTTTTTCGGAGTTCAATCTTGCTTCCTGGTTAGACAGCATACCAGCTGGTAGGCAAGCCATTCAAGCTAAGGAAAGAGGCCAAAGCTACAACGTAGAAGCCATGGCTCGTTTTATCCAGCAAGCAGACTATGGCCTTCACTTAGCCAGTAAAGCCTCCATAGGCTTAGCAGCGGAAGGCGCTTCCCCGCAATGGTCTAATATTGGGCAGCTTTACTTAGACTGTTTGGTCGGCGATCCTCATCCTATTTTACTGGCCTATAAGCAATTGATAGAAGCGTATCAATCAGGACATCTCCAAGCGTTTCAGCAAGCAGCCAAGAGTATAGGGGAGTATTACCAGCCTTACGCTTCTGTATTCAAGTTAAAACTAGAGCTGATATGTAATGAATTAGCCATTTTTTATAAATTAGCGCTTTTGTACCTTGGGTGCTTTCTCTGTGTCTTGGCCTATTGGGTTTTGAAGAAAGATGGCCTCTACCAGGTATGCATAGAGGCTTTATCCTTTACCTTTATAGTGCATACAGGGGCGCTTTTGCTTCGTATGTATTTGCAAGGAAGGCCTCCGGTTACAAACCTCTACTCTTCGGCGGTATTTGTGGCTTGGGCAGCAGCTGGGCTTTGCCTAGGGTTTGAGCGTTTTCACAAAAATGGCTTTATGGCCTGCGTGGCTGCTATGGTGGGCAGCCTAGCGCTGATAGTGGCCCATCACCTATCCTTAGGTGAAGATACCCTAGAGGTGATGCGAGCCGTGCTAGACTCGAACTTTTGGCTCAGCACCCATGTAATCACTGTCAGCCTAGGTTACTCGGCTATGTTTGTCAGTGGATGTTTGGGTATGCTGTATGTCTTTCAAGGGCTTTTTAAGTCAAAACAGTCTGTTTTAGACGCTCTTAGCCGTATGGCGTATGGGACTGTGTGTTTTGCCTTATTATTTAGCTTTATAGGTACGATGCTAGGAGGGCTATGGGCAGATATGAGCTGGGGCCGCTTCTGGGGGTGGGACCCGAAGGAAAATGGAGCGCTCCTGATTATTCTTTGGTGCGCTATCATGTTGCATGCTCGTATAGCTAGGGTAGTAGAAGAGCGGGGCTTTATGCTCTTCGCTATTGGGGGAAATATAGTAACAGCTTGGTCCTGGTTTGGGACGAATATGCTCGGCGTCGGCCTCCACTCGTATGGGTTTATGGATAAGGCATTTACGAGCTTAGCATATTTTGTCTTATCTCAGCTGTGCTGCATCGGCTTAGGGTTTTTTGTGAAGGGGCAGGGCTGAAAAATCATACATACGTATACAAGAGGTCTATTTTCTTGCTCATCCTAACTACGCTAGAGCTGCCGTTTCTTGGAGTAGGGCCTGGGCATGTTCTAGAGCGGTTTTAGCATTTCTATCGCCTAGCATGCGGGCAAGCTCTTGCAGACGCAAAGATGGATGATTTTCTAAGGCCTGAAGGCTCACGTGGGTGCTAGTGTCATCTTGTGCCTTTTC
>CAZEFS010000090.1:0-1347 GCA_964511545.1 uncultured Opitutales bacterium | reverse complement strand
AGCCAGTGGGTATGGGCAAAGGCTGCGACTTGTGGGAGGTGTGTCACGCAAAGGACTTGATGCTTTTGCGCTAGCCGCCGCAATTCTCTCGCTACTTCAAGGCCGATTTCCCCTCCTACATTGGCATCTACTTCGTCAAATACGAGGAGGGGGGTACTATCTACCTGAGCTAGGAGGGCTTTTAGCGCTAACATCACCCGGGCCATCTCCCCAGATGAAGCTATCCTGTTTAAAGGCAGTGCAGCTTGCCCTGGATTAGCCGAGAAAAGCATCTGACAGTTACTGGTGCCATGGGCTTTTGGAGTAGGTTCTGCTAGGATGTCTATGCTAAACTGTGCCTTTTTAAAGCCTAGCCTGCTGAGGAGTTGCTCTACATTTTTACCTAGGTGCAGGGCAGCCGTCTTTCTTTTTTGAGTGAGTACTGCACCTGAGGCTAAAACTGCTTCTTCTGCTGCTTGAATCTTGTCTTCTAGTTCGTAAAGCCTGGCTTCAAAGTTTCCTTGAGAGGCAAGCCTTTCTGCCAATGCCAGTTTTTTAGCAAGGACTGCTTCTAGACTAGGGCCATACTTTCTTTTTAGCTCTAGCCACGACTTCATTTTATTTTGGATAGCCTGAATGGTAGCGTTATCAAAGCTTATGCTATGACCTAAGTGCTGATAGTCTCTATGCATATCATCCACCTCTAAGAGGATAGAGCGTAGCCTTTCTTCTAGGGGATGACCTTCAGCTAGGTCTAGCTTTGCAAGCTCTTGGGTATGCCGCAAGGCCTGGCGCAAGTTGTGGGTAGCGGTGTGCAGGCTTTGGCCTGTATTGCGGCAAAGTTCTTGAATGGTTTGGGCCTGGGCTTGTTTTTTAAAATCCTGTTCAAGGTCTTGTATGGCTTCTGGGTTCAGAGTCAGGCTCTCAAATTTCCCTAATTCCTCCTCTAAGAGCTGGTACTCACTTTCGCTGAGTAAGCCTTGCTTCTCTAGGCTTTGTTTTTCCTTTAAGAGCTTTTGCCAAGAGTCAAAAGTGTTTTTGTAGGTTTCTTTTAGGGCTGTATGATTGCTAAAGGCATCTAGCATGCTCAGTTGGTAAGCCTCATTTAGGAGCTTTTGTGGGTCTTCAGGGCTGTGGAAGTCTATCCATAGGCTGCCCAGGGCCAAAAGTTTGCTCGTATTGCTAGCGCTACCGTTGACCCAGCAGCGGCTTCCCTTATCGTGGCTAAAGCTGCGCCGGATGATGAGCACTCCTTCGTCACACGGGGGGAGGCCCCATTCTTTTAGGGCTATGTCTAATTTTGAGCTATCCTTAAAAAAAAACACCCCTTCGACTTCGCACATTGTCCCCTCGGCGTTTAGCAGGGCC
>CAZEFS010000089.1:0-4913 GCA_964511545.1 uncultured Opitutales bacterium | reverse complement strand
GTCCTTGGATGCTTTCAAAAAGTAACCCACTCAGGCCTCTGTATAGTCAGTGCCTTCGCTTTATTGGGGCAATTAGCTCTAGTTTTGGCCTTTTCCATGGGGGGTTTCCTCCAAGAAGCACTGCCTGCTGTGCCAAATTTTGCTGGCCTGGTCCTCCACAGCCCAACAGGCGATACTTTGCGGCTCTTCTTTATGCTGACTAGCCTGGCTATCAGCGTTCTGGCCTTGCCTTATCTGAAAAACCGTCTCCTTGCTAGAGCGGAGTTTTATAGCCTCTTAGTCTTTGTGTCTGCTGGACTGATGCTACTGGTTCAAAGCCAGCACTGTATTCTATTTTTTGTAACGCTAGAATTTGTGACACTTGGCTTTTATATCTTAATAAGCTACGCTTCCTCAGATGTTTTCTCCTTAGAAGCAGGGCTGAAATACCTCATTCTTGGAGCCTTCACGTCCTGCCTCTTACTCTTAGGCATAGCCTTGCTCTACGGCCTTGCAACCACCCCTGCCTTCATTCAGGGTGACGGGCTTTACTTTGCAGACTTAGGCCAGTTTCTACAAAACTATGGCAGCCATCCTATGGCCCAGCTGGCTGTAGTCTGTATTGTCTTGGGCCTTGGGTTTAAACTAGGAGCATTTCCCTTTCAACTGTGGGTGCCGGACGTCTACCAAGGAGCCCCCACACCCGTTACAGCATTTTTGGCTACAGCCTCTAAAGCAGGAGGCTTTGTCGCCCTCATGAACCTCCTCTTCGGGCCTTTTGCTGCTATGGCCTGCACGCTAAAGCCCCTCCTAAGCTGGGTAGCCATCCTGACCTTGACTTTAGCCAGTATAACAGCCCTCACCCAAAGGAATATGAAGCGTTTTCTAGGCCTCTCAGGCCTAAGCCACACGGGTTACTTGATTCTTGGCCTAGTGGCAGCTTACGATCTTCCGGAGATAAAAACAGCCCTCCTTTTCTACCTTTTTGCGTACAGTATAGGAAGCTTTCTGGTATTTGGCTGCCTCAGCTATCTTGGAAAAAACACTGAAGACAACCTCCTGGCTCTAGAAGGATTAGATACCCTGCATCAGCGTTCTCCCTTTTTATCTGCTATGCTGACTGTAGGGCTAGGGTCCTTAGCAGGCGCGCCCCCATTTATAGGGTTTGTGGCAAAGTTTTTTATTTTTATAGCCCTATTTAAGGCGAAACTCTACACTTTGCTTATTTTTGGTATTTTTGGAGCAGTTCTCTCTATCTACTATTACTTTACCTGGATACGTAAGCTCTATTTTAGCACAGCTCCTCAGGATACCGTCGAAAAGCTCAGTCTTTGCCGAGGGTATGGTGCCTACTTACTGCTTTTGGCGTTATTGACTGTTCTTTGGATCTGTCTACCCCTTTCTTTTAGTACTTCTATGTTTCAGCCTTAAGGTTCTATGCTATCTGCTGTTATCATTAGCAAAAACGAAGCCTGCAATAGACTGCTTTCGAAACCAGGTATTTTGTTTTCTGGGCAGGAAAAAATAAATGAAGAACCGGAGTGTACAGAAAGCGTACATGAGGATTCTGAATTTATTTTTGACGAACCCAGGGAGCAAAAGACCGGGTTTCCAAAGAAGTCTAATATCGAGGGCTGCATCCAAAGCCTATCCTGGATAGATGACATCCATGTAGTGGATTCAGGGAGCACCGATAACACGGTGGCTTTAGCCCAAAATTTAGGCGCTACCGTCCACTATAGGCCTTTCACCACCTATGCTGAACAACATAACTGGGCCCATAGAGAAGCAGGCCTAAAACATCCTTGGGTCTTGCATCTAGATGCAGATGAAAGAAGTACGCCTGCTTTTCAAAAATCAGTCCTAGAGTGCCTGAGCAATACCCCTCCGAAAATTCTTGCTTATTATTGTTGCTGGAAACTCATGTTGGGCAAGAAGTGGCTCAAGTACAGCGATGGCTTTCCGCGTTGGCAGTTACGTTTGGTCCGAAAAGAGCTAGAGCCGTACATAGAGTTTGGGCATGCTCAAAAAGAAAAAAATTTTGAAGATGGATCCTTAGGCTACATCCAAGAGCCTTATCTGCACTTTCCTTGGAGTAAAGGCTGGGCCCACTGGCTAGAAAAGCACAATACCTATTCCAGCAAAGAAGCCATAGAGCGTCTCCACCATCCCTTAGACTGGAAACAGCTCTTTAGCCCCCATCCCTCCAAACGTATCTTTGCAGTAAAGGCCGCTGCTGCACGCTTAGGGCTTTTATGGCCTTTTTTTCGTTTTTTCTACCATTATATCCTCCGAGGCGGTTTTTTAGACGGCTATGCAGGCCTGGTTTATCTGCTTTCGATCAGCTATTACGAACTTTGTATTACCTTAAAGATGGAGGAAATCAAAGCCTCCCCTGAAGGACTTAGCAAAAATACTTGACAGGCCTAGTGGCTTTTGTCTTATATCTGTTTAAAACTATTTATGGCATTAAAGATCAGATTACAACGTCAAGGCACAAAAAATCTACCCGTATTTCGTATCGTAGTGATAGCCTCCACAAGGGCTGTTCGTGGCCTTGCAAATGAAATTTTAGGACACTACAACCCTAGGGCTCGCAAGAGTGACCCGAGAATCAAGCTCAACATGGAGCGCTATAACTATTGGATCAGCGTGGGTGCCCAGCCATCCGACACCGTTAAGAGCCTAGCACGTACTGCCTCTACGGCAGAAGCCAAGGATGGCGTTTGCATCATATTGCCCACAGCTATTGCAGCTCCAGTAGCTTCAGTTTAGCTTGGGATCTAAGCAACCTAAGACTGTCTTAGTTCTTTCTGAAAAATAAAAGCATTGTGGGTTCAAATTGTGCTTCTGTAGAATAGGTTGCTAATCATAAAAGGTAGGAAAGCACTGAGCAAAACACCTTTTTAGGCTAAACCAAGCTCTGCCATCGCTTGGATAGCTATGAAGGGAACAAGAGCTTGTCCTACTCATTCCATCTACTGATAACCCTAGCTGAATAGATACTCAGTTTTAATCTTGGAAGGGTTGCTGAATGCACTTAAGCACCTATAGTTCCTATCTTCACTGGTAAAACAATAGACCTCTTGCGAAACCATTGTCTTTTGTGTCTTAAGTTTGTCAAAAATGCATTCAGGCGCGCTCTTCAGGCGTCGTTCCGCGAACTATGCCTGACACGGTGAGCTACGCCCAACACGTCGCTCTTTATCTCCCGCAGTTGCAAGACAGGGTACTTAGGAGCGTAGGGAGACGCCTGACACTTCAGGCAATAAGTTCCCTTACAGCGAGCTTAGAGCTAGGATTACGCCGTAGCTTGAAAAGCGAAGGCGAAACGCCAAGCAAAATCATACGTAGGTCCGCAAGAGGTCTAATAGATAAAAGATATCAGTACTGCTTTAATAAAATTGTATCTATCTACGCTAGAAGGACCTGGGATGCTTAGCTCCAGCTAGCTATCCGAATCGTCTTACCTTTGAGAAGATTGATCTGCTTGGGGTTCATGACAGGACCCTACGTTTTCATCCCCTTTGCTCCCTTGTATCAAACGGGTCAGCTCATCGCAGAGGATAAATTGATGATCCTTTACTTGAAACACAGCATTCACTTGCACACGCAAACTCGTACCGTCCCGCTTCAGCGCATCCACAAAGTGGAGGGTAGCCACCGTGCTTCCCTCGACGATAATGTATTTAAAACTAACACTTGCTGAGGCCAGAATAGTTTTCTGAGCCTTCATGTGGTTAACAAAGTCGGTATAATTTAAAGTTTTACCGTCTACATGCTGAATATAATCTTTTGAAAAATAAGTTTCGTAGGTTTGATCTGTAACTTGCATATCCTCAATCACTGTCTTGAGGACATTTTTCACAAAGACCCGAGTAGCATCGGCTGTCTGCACTTTTTCTAAGGCGTAAGTATTTGAAAAGAAACCAAGGTTCATAAGTGAAAAAATAAAGAGCCCTACAGGAGAGGAAAATAATTTAAACATAGCTGTGTGGATAGAATAGCAACCATTCATATAAAACCAGAAACGAATCCAATGGTAATAATTCCAAAAAGACAAGCCCCTAGTGCATAGTCAGCCCACCATCTACAGCAAAAGTCTGACCGGTAATATAGGCGGCATGGTCCGAAACAAGAAAGGCTACAAGATCTGCTACTTCCTCAGCCTTCCCCATACGCTTCAGAGGAATGTGTTTGAGGACTTCTTGCTGAATACTCTCGTTTAGCTGCTGGGTCATATCGGTATCTATCCAACCTGGGGCAACGACGTTTGCGGTGATGTTTCTAGAAGCGAACTCTTTTGCCAGGGCCTTAGTAAAGCCGATAAGTCCTGCTTTGGCTGCAGAATAGTTGGCCTGCCCGGGGTTTCCCATAAGGCCTACCACAGAGGCAATATTGACTAGTCGTCCCCAGCGGCTACGAGCCATGGGGTGGATGAGTGCTTGGGTGATGTAAAAGGCGCTAGAAAGGTTGGTTGTGATCACACTCTCCCACTCTTCAGGCTTCATCCGAAGCAGGAGGTTATCTCGTGTAATCCCAGCATTGTTTACCAGAATATCTACTTTAGTATGGTCTTGCAAGATAGCCTCCAAGCTAGCTTTGAGATCCTGGGTATTCCCTAAATCCATAGGGTAGGCAAACGCCTCACCCCCTTGAGCCTTAATCAGGTCTGCTACCTGCACGCAAGTATCACTCTTGCTAATGCATATAGCTTTTGCGCCACAGCTTGCGAGCTTTAAGGCAATCGCTTTACCAATACCACGGCCAGCACCCGTGACGAGGGCTGTTTTATTTTTAAGGTCTACTATCATATATGGCTTTGATGAAGCCCAGAAGCTAGAGAGACTTTCCTAGAAAGTAAATAAAAAAGCACCGAATCAGCAAAGCGAAAAGCCACAAACCGGCCTAGAATACCGGTATGTATTCCAGGA
>CAZEFS010000088.1:287-4945 GCA_964511545.1 uncultured Opitutales bacterium | reverse complement strand
AAGGCTGCTGGTGCCGTGGTATAGGCCCTAGGGGCCCAAGAG
Organism: uncultured Opitutales bacterium; assembly: GCA_964511545.1. GTDB lineage: Bacteria > Verrucomicrobiota > Verrucomicrobiia > Opitutales > CAZEFS01 > CAZEFS01. Next base: position 4,903 of record CAZEFS010000088.1, on the reverse strand, counting down.
TAGAAGGGAAAGAGAGAGACCAAAATACCCAGCCCCAGGAGGAGGAGGCCTGCAATAAGGGTTTGATCACTTGTTTTTAAGGGAAGGGCCTGGAGGTGAAGGCCCAAGTCTATGATATTAAAAGAAGGACAGTGGGAGAATACATACAAGGCAATGAAGCCTACAAGGGCAATGAAAGCTCCGAGAGAAAGGTATACGGTTAGCTCTATGGCAGCGCCCCGTCGCCCCCCAAATCCCCAAATCCCCATGAGTATGAAGGTTGGGATCAAGGCAATTTCATGGAGGAAATACATAAAAAAGATGTCAACAGACGCAAAAGCTCCCAAGATCCCTCCTATAATAATCAGCAACAGTCCTTCAAAAAGCCTACTATCTGTTTGTTTTGAAAATAGCGTATAGATACCACCCGAGCAGCCAACCAAGGCGGTGAGCACAAATAAGGGCAGGGCTATAGCATTGAGTCCCAGGCTCAGGCGAATGCCCAATCCTTCTATACCTATAGGGTAAGTTGAATAAAAAGCATACGTCAGAAAAGCGTCTTGAGCCTGATACTGCCAAGCCAGGTATAGGGCAGCGCCTAAGGGCAAGGTAAAGCCTAGAATAGCCAACGTTTTGCTCAGTGTGCTTGGGATAAAGCGGTGGAATAAAAGAATGCTTCCTATAGCTAGGGGTAGAGCAATACTCAGCGCTAAGAGTTTATCTAGTGACAGACACATAGGTTGAAAGCTTTAAAGACAAAAAACAAAAGAAGTAAAAAACCTCCTAAAAAGTGATAGGTATAGTCTTGTAAAAGGCCTGTATGGACACGCTTAAATAAGAGGCTAGAAAGCCCTAGCAAAGAGGCTGTGCCTCGCATCATCAGTCCTCCAATCAGAGCAAGGTCCAAAAAATGCAAGATTTTAGCAAAACTCTGCTGCCAGCTAATATAGCGCTGGTAGAGAGCATCTATCCCAAACCCCTCTGTCATAGCCTCGTAGACGGCCCCTTCTTTCAAAATAGTGGGTGTTTTAAAGCGTTTGTGTTTATACACGAGAAAAGCTAGACCTAGGCCTAGGAGGCTTAAGGCGCTGTGTAGCATCATAAAGCTAGACTTTAGGCCTAATTTTTCCACACTGGCGTGGATGAGCTGCAAGTCTGGCTCAAAGATGATGCGTAAGCTTTCTGGCCATAGGCTCTTGTAGCCAGAGGCAATCGACAGAAAAGCTAAAATCAGTAAAGGTAGGTGCATCCAAAGACTGATAGGGCGGATAGACTTAGATCCTTTAAAGCTGCCTCCAAAGGCTATCCAAAAGAGCCGTCCCATGTAAAATGCGGTCAGAAAAGCAGCAAAGCTTAAAGCATAGTAAACGACTTTATTTTGCAGGTAGGCAAGTTCTAGAATGCTATCTTTACTAAAAAAGCCAGCTGTGCCTACGACCCCACAAAGGGAAAGCATGCAAGACACAAAAACAAGGCTCACACAGGGCATTTTTTTGAATAAGCCCCCCATTTTAAAGATATCTTGCTCGTGGTGCAGGGCATGGATAATAGCGCCTGCGCATAAGAAGAGACCTGCTTTAAAACAGGCATGCGTTGCAAGGTGAAAGAGGGAAAGCCCAGGACTATTCAAGGCGACCGCTACCCCCATATACGCGAGTTGAGATAGGGTAGAATAGGCCAGTATTTTTTTAATGTCTTTTTGGCCTAGGGCGCATAGGCCTGCGAAAATTGTCATACCCGTGCAGAGCCAAAGGATGAGCTCTAGTACTGGGGGAGTAAGGAAAAAATCTAGCCTAGCTAGAAGAAAAATACCCGCTGCCACCATGGTAGCTGCGTGCATCAGAGCTGATACAGGGGTAGGCCCTGCCATGGCATCGGGTAGCCATACTTGCAAAGGAAACTGGGCAGACTTTCCTATAAACCCTCCTAAAATCAAAAATCCAATGAGTTTTAAGGGAAAAGAAACAGTTCCTAAGCTTAAGACTTTCAGTTCTAAATCTGGAAGGTCGAATGTGCCAAAATACGAATAAGCAGCTAATATACCTAGTAAAAAAGCAAAGTCTCCCACTCTATTGGTGATAAAGGCCTTTTTAGAGGCCATCTGGGCGGAGGGCTCTTGGTGGTAGTGAGCAATCAGCATATATGAACTAAAGCCTACCCACTCCCAAAATACAAAGAGGAGGAAAAGATTGTCACACAGGATAATCCCTAACATAGAAAACATAAAGAGCGATATCCCTGCAAAATAGCGGCCCTGCGAGTTATCCTCATGCATATAGCCTACGCTAAAGACTTGTACTAAACATCCAATCACACTCACTACTAGGAGCATGAAGGCGCTAAGAGGATCAAACAGGAGGCCAAAGTGTAGATGAAGCGGGCCTAGGCAAAACCATTCCGTGTAGGCCTGTAGGCCCTCGCCCCCCCATTGGCGGAGCAAGTTTATACTACAGGCTAAAACAACTGCTCCTGCACAAAGAGAGAGGACGGTACTCACTATTGCATCTTTCCTAAAGAAACACCCAATGATTATCGCCGCTAAAAGAGGCGTAAAAAGGAGGAAGAATAAATGCTGGAGGATGGCTTCAGGAGACATGAGAATACACTAAGGAAAATATTTAAAATTGTAAGTGGTTAAATGCATCACTCTTAATGCTTTTTCGAAGACGAAAAAGCCTAACCACAATAGCCAAGCCTATGGCCACTTCAGCCGCTGCTAGGGTGATGAGAAAGAAAACAAATAAGGCTCCATCTAGGCTATTATTATACGAAGAGAAAGCAACTAAGATCAAGCTCACGGAGCTTAGCATCAGCTCCAGGCACATGAATAAGACGAAGATATTCTTCCGAATGAGTAGCCCTAGGGTACCAATCCCAAATAGTAAAAACGCTAAGACTAAAATGAAATGAAGGCTCATAGCTTATAGGCTTTTTTTGGGTTTTTCTGTCAAAGGCTTACTGAGGGCTATGGCTCCTAGCATGACCATCAAGAGTAAAAGGCCAGCAAGCTCAAGTACCAGTAAATATTTTGTGAACAATAAAGTGCCCAATGCTTTGAGTGTACTGGAGAAAGCAATGGGAAGCTCTGGCGCAGGGGCAGACAGTAGATCTACATAAGGCAAATTTCTAATGCCTTTATAAAGAAAACAGATCAGCCCACTCACTAGGCCAAGACCAAGAAGACCTTTCAATAAGGTTGGCTTTTTCTGTAACGTTTTTGTCTCTTCAGGCCTTGGAGTATCTACATCTAAGATCATAATAATAAATAAAAATAATACCATAATAGCTCCCGCGTATACCAGAACCTGCAAGATAGCCAGAAAGTAAGCCTCTAAGAGCGCAAAAAGTCCTGCCAGGCCCAAAAAGCAAAGGATGAGGTACATGGCGCTATTGACCGTATTTTTAGATAGGATGACTCCTAGCGCAGAGCCTATACTCAGCAAGGCACAGACATAAAAAAGAAAGTCTCGCATAAATAGTTGGGTTTAGTGGCTGCTAGGGCCATTTTTTTCAGCTTCTAGCTTCTTCTTCCACTTAAAATGCATGTCGGGGAGGGTCCCCCCCAGTTCGTAGAGCTTTGTTTTGTTAAAGACCATCTCTTCTCTGCTTTTGCCAGAAAGAGAATAAACATCCTGTAAAAATATGGCTTCTTCAGGGCAAACTTCTTGGCAGAGGCCGCAGTAGATGCAACGTAGCATATTAATGTCAAAGGTTTTAGGCGCTTTTTCTACATGGCTATGGGGAGAGCCTTCAGCTATCTCTCCAGGAGTGATACGTATAGCCTTAGGCGGGCAAACAAACTCGCAGAGCTGACAAGAAACGCACTTTTCCCTCCCTTCAGGATCTTTTACCAGCGTCGGTATACCCCGATAGCCTTGGGGAAGTGTAGGACGCACTTCGGGATATTCTAGGGTGATAGGTTTTCGAAAAATATTTTTAAGCGTAATGAAAAGACCCTTTAAAATCTGGGGGAGGTAAGTCTTTTCTGCCCAAGTGAGGGGCTTTCTGTGAAGGACACGTGTTGCCATAATCGCCTTAGCTTGAAAGATAAGCGGTGAGGAAGATGTTAAGACAAAGGTTAAACAAAGCAAGCGGTAATAGTACTTTCCAGCCTAGGTGCATGACCTGATCGTACCGGAATCTGGGAAGCGTCCAGCGTATCCAGATGAAGAAAAATAAAAGCAAGGCAGTTTTAAGCAAAAAGCACAGCACAGATAGGATAGTGCCCAAAAGGTTTGCCGGATATAGCTCTAGCCCAAAAGGTAGGTGCCATCCGCCGAGGAAGAGGCAGATAAAAACCGCAGAGCCAATCACCATATGAGCGTATTCTGCTACGAAAAAAAGACCAAACTTGAAGCTCCCATACTCGGTATGAAAGCCACCTACTAATTCGCTTTCAGATTCTGGCATATCAAAGGGTAGCCTGTTTGTTTCTGCAAAAAGGGCTATTAAAAATAAAAAGGCAGATAGCGGCTGCAAGAAAACAAGCCAGCCCGTTTTTTGGTACTCTACTACCGTGTGTAGGCTGAGTCCTCCTTCAGCACCGGGGGCATTGGTCCACAAAAATACAGGCAAGATAGAGAGGTTATGCCGACTACAACGAGAACGACAACCTAGCCTTTGACTTTGTGCCAGAG
>CAZEFS010000088.1:0-246 GCA_964511545.1 uncultured Opitutales bacterium | reverse complement strand
CCCATACACACTTAAAGAGCTAACCGCCAGGATAAATAATGCCCCTAGATCTATTTTTGCTAAAACAATAGGCTGCCACTGGCCTAGGTTATCGATATATTGCCCAAAAGGCACTACAGCCATCGTCACAAAGGCAGGAATGGCTGCCAAGGCAGGAGCTAGAATGTAGTACAGTTTTTTGACGTGCCCTGGAATCGGGTCTTCCTTGAATAAGAACTTAAGCCCATCAGCTAAGGGTTGGTAAAT
>CAZEFS010000087.1:0-5002 GCA_964511545.1 uncultured Opitutales bacterium | reverse complement strand
ATCCTTTAAACAAGACTACGAAAGCCAGGATAAGTGCGTGACTCTAGGACCAGAAGAGAGCCATTATCTAGCACGGGTACTCAGGGTTAGGGTGGGGGATGCGCTGAAACTCCTTAATGGCCGGGGGCTAATCGGGACATGCAGGGTAGAGCGCATAGACCCTAAAGGCAGGGTAGAGCTGACAGTGCTAAGCAGCGAAAGCAAGGCCCCGCCAAGCCCAGCTATTGAGCTAGCCTTGGGGCTTCCTAAACTCAAGGCTTTGGAACAGATCCTCCGCCAGGCAACAGAATTGGGGGTTGCGGTTATACGCCTGCTAGATTGCGAGCATAGAGCGTACGCGCTAGAGGCTAAAGCGCACAAGTGGGAGCGCCTGGAGGCGATCGTGGTAGAAGCGTGCAAGCAGTCTTTAAACCCATTTTTACCTAAACTATACCCGCCGGTGGCGTTTGAAACTTATCTTGAAAAACTACCGCACCATCCCCCTGCTTTAAAGCTTGTAGCAAGCTTAGAAAAAGAGGCTGTTCCTCTTAAAACTGCTGCGCTAGGAGCCCCTGAAGGGCGTATATGCTTTGTAGGACCGGAAGGAGACTTTAGCGCCAAAGAGCATGCGTCGTTAAAGCGTTTAGGCGGGCTGAGCCTCTCTTTGGGCCCCACTATCTTGCGTGTGGAGACGGCGGTAGTGGCGATGCTAGCGCAGGTGCGGGGGGCGTGATCTAGAATTGGTTCTAGAGTAGACCTCTTGCGGACCTGGGTATCATCTGGGTTGGCCTGTTTTTTAAGGAGAAATGACCGGCAACTCCGGTGGCTCTACGAGATCGTCGAGGTTGTCTAGGGTGTTGGCGTTGGCATCGAGATTGTCTATTAAATTAGGACTGGGGGGTGGCGGAAGGCTAGCCAGATCTGGCCGGCGGACATCGTCTGGCAGGATGGCGTCGATATCCACGTCTCCCATGAGGTTCACTTGATAGATATTGAGGTTTTTGTTGCGCTCATTTTGAGCTGCATCGGGCCTAAAGTGAAGCACCAGGTAACGAGCGGAGATATCCTTAAAATTGACATGCAGACGGTCTGCGTTTGTAGGAGCTTTTTCCTGGATGACCTTCGCGTTTTCAGGCAAAGACTCTATAAACCCTGAGAAATGTTGGTTTTGGGCACGGAGTTTCCCTAGGCTGACGGTCTCTTCGAGTGAGCCTTCCGCAGCGGCTAGAACTAAGCCAGGAGGACCGAATAGTACAGAGGGTGATAGGTGGAGGCTGGTTTGAAGCGATAGGGCTGGGAGTGAGGTAGAAGAAGGGGAGGGAGATGCTGGCGTCTTAGGAGTTCCTGGGGTCTTAGGGGCTGCATCTAGGCCTTCGGGGAGGGTGTCTGTAAATATAAAGTCAAAACTTCCGGGGGGGCCGTCGAAGAGGACGCTGAGGCTTTCGAGTGAGCGCTTGTCCTCCAGGTCTATGACTAGGGTGGGATTGGCGTCGTCTTTAGGAAATACGTAGGGCTGAGAGAAGTTCTCATCTAGGACTTGGTTGGCATCTTTGGCTGTACCGCCGCTGACGTAGTTGACCTTAGCGCCCTCATAGTAGCGGGCATAGTTAAACGGAATGTCGTCGTTTGGATCTTTGTCATCCAAGCGCTTTGCATCGGCGTTGCCGCGCTTTACGATATCCACGGCTCCCATACAGCTGAGGCTACTGATGTCCCCGCCTTGGCGGACATCCAAGACCAGCATGAGGAATTGTGTTTCGAGGAAGCCTAAACTAAGATTGAGATAGTCTTTTGGCTTTATTTGAGCGGGAATACCCACTGCCTTCCACGAGCGGTGGCCCGGGAGGTTCAGCTTTGGAGCGGCGTAGAGCTTGAGCTCTCCTTCCAGAGAAAAGCTTTTTAACGTAAATTCCTCCAGGGCAAGCTTGCGCTTAAAGTCTATGATCACGGTAAACACACCGGGTTCTAGGCGGGTTGTGAGGGCAGGGTCTCCCGATAGGAGGTTAAACCAGGAGCTTTCCCGGGCGCGGAGAAGGTCCATATACTGCAAAGGAGCATTTTTAGGGGCGAAGATGAGGCCGCAGCCGAGCTCCCAGGTAGATAGGTTACGCAGGCGAGGCTGGGTTTTGTCTGGTGTGGGGACAGGGATGAGGCTGGGAGGGGCTTGCATATCCGCGTGTAGCACGAAAAAGTGCAACCCTATGCCCAGAAAGGCACGGCACCCTAGCGAGAATAGACGGTACATACCCCCTAATATCGGCAGATACTCGGGACGGTTGAGCTTGCATGCAATCGTAGGGGTAAGGGCGCTAATTTTTTTGACGCTAAAAAAATTTTATTAAAATGTCTTGAATTTTGTAATTTAGTATACTAAGAGTCGCAACGCGTGTTTTAACTCATTTATTTTGTGGCGAGCTTGGTCTTGTATCATTCAGGCGATGAAATTTTCAGTTTTAGTACACGGCAATCCAATTCAACCTATTAGTTTAAAAAATCTGAATTCAACTTTACACCTATGGAACGCAACCATCTTCAACCAAATAATACCTATAACGCGTCGTTTCCACCCAATACGGCTTATGCTAGTGGGCAACAGCAGCAGGCTAACCCTGAGGCAAGGCCGGTGCCGCCTTTGGGAAGTGCTGCGGACTTGTCTGCCAACCCTTCTGCTAGGAATCTAGAGACTTATAACGCTACTTGCACTCCACAAGGAGTGATAGACCCTTGGACTTGGCAAGAGTATCAGCCCATACAGCCGGGAGAGCCGTATATGGAGAAACTAGCGGATGAAGCGATGAATACCAAGAAAGTAGGGATACTGTTAAAGCATGCCCAAGATTATGAGGAGCTAGGAGACTTTAAAGATGCAGAAAAAGCTTATAAAAAGGCCTTAAAATACACAGACAAGGCAGAGCACTATAAGGCTTACACAGCGTGTTTGAAGGAAATCTACCTTAATCTTGCTAGCGCTCCATCAAAAGATGAAGCACAAGAAAAAGCCTATAAAGAGAAAGCTGCTCGGGCTTTTTATTATTTAGGGGACTTGTATCAAAAACAAGGGGCCTTGAAAGAGGCGCAAACTGCCTATAAAGCCGCCTGCGAGCTTGCCCTCTATACGGTTCCCCTGCAGGCTTTGGTAGAGGTAACACGGCAGCTAGGGGACAGTACAGACATTGCTGCTGCTTTAGAGAAGCTGGCTGATTTCTATGCAGAAAAAAAAGAAATAGCCTTAGCCATAGAGAAACTAAAAGAGGCGTTTGAAGTGGGGAAATCAGCTAAAATCCTCGAAAAGTTAGAGACTCTTTACCGCCAGGTGAGCGGAGAAGATGCTTTAGAAAAACTGGCTGACTTCTATGCAGAACAAAAAGAAACAGCCTTAGCTATAGCCAAGCTCAAAGAGGTGTTTGAACTGGGGAAAGCAGCCAGAATCCTGGAAAAACTAGAAATGCTTTACCGCCAGGTGGGTGGAGAAGATGCTTTGGAACAACTAGCTGACTTCTATGCAGAACAAAAAGAAATAGCCTTAGCTATAGAGAGGCTAAAAGAGGTGTTTGAATTGGGAAAATCCTTTGCGATTCTTGACAAACTAGAAGCGCTTTATGGGCAAATTGGTGGAGAAAACAGCCAGTCTCAGCTGCATGAAATAGCTATCCAGCGTTTTGAGCTGAAGATTCAGGAGAACCCTAAAAACATAGGCTTGTACAGAAAGTATGCGTGGTTTTTGAAAGATATTGGAAGGAAAAGCGAAGCAAGGGCGATGAAAGAGCGTATCGATGAACGCTTACAGACCATGCAGCAAAAACTTGTGAAGCAAAAAACTAGAATTGAATTCCTTGAAACACAAGTCATCCATTTAGACCTTAGTAAGTGGCCTGATATGCAGGACGCCGATTTAATACCTCTTTTGAATAAAAATCCTTACGTACAGTCTTTGAACCTACAAGGCTGCGAACGCCTCACAGATGCTGTATTACGTATCCTCCCTGAGCGTTTTGAAAACCTACAAGAGCTGAATCTAACAAGATGTAAAGGAGTGACAGAAGCAGGATTATACGCCATTGCAGAGAATGCTTCTAAGCTCAAGCGCCTGAGCTTGGACTACTGTCCGGGTACGACTATCAAAGTACTCCACAAGCTTAATAAGAAGCAAATTGCTTTTACCATCAAAGGCGTTGCTTTTAAGAAAAATGTCTTAGATTTATCGGCTCGCAAGGACCCTCTTACCGATGATAAATTGCGACAAGCCTTAGAAGCCAATCCTGAGATAACGGAGTTGTTCTTAAGCGACTGTTCAAAAATAACGGATGCAAGCCTAGCCCCGCTCAAGAACTTTCAGTGGCTCACGTTATTACACTTGGGTGGATGTAAGAAGCTTACCGATGGGGGCTTGCAGCACCTTTCAGGCCTCACTCAGCTTACGTACTTATATTTGGGTGGATGTAAGAAGCTTACCGATGGGGGCTTGCAGCACCTTTCAGGCCTCACTCAGCTTACGTACTTATATTTGGGTCCGACGCGGTGTGATCTCAATTCGGGTAGATATCTCATGTTGATCGATATGGGCTGGAATTTTCCTATTTTAGATATGTGCCTGACCAGCATGCAGTTTACTGATGCAGGTTTAGAGCATCTTGGGGGCCTGACTCAGCTCACGTACTTATCCTTGAGGGGGTGTAGGAAGCTTAGCGATGCAGGTTTGCGGCACCTTGCGGGTCTCGCCCAGCTCACTTCTTTAGACTTGAGTTGGTGTTATCAGTTGACCGATGCAGGCTTGGAGCACCTTGGGGGTCTCACTCAGCTCACTTCGTTAGACTTGAGTTGGTGTAATCGGTTTACTGATGCAGGCTTGGAGCATCTTGTGGGCCTGACTCAGCTCAGGTCGTTAAACTTGGGTGGGTGCAAGCAGCTTAGCGATGGGGGATTCCAGCATCTTGGAGGATTGACTCAGCTTATGGAGTTAGACTTAAGTGGGTGTAATCAGCTTAGCGATGCAGGCTTGGAGCATCTTGTGGGCCTGACTCAG
>CAZEFS010000086.1:0-5035 GCA_964511545.1 uncultured Opitutales bacterium | reverse complement strand
TCGGGCGTAGCTCACTGAGCGAAGCCTGAATTTGTTTTTGACGAACCCAGGGAGCAAAAGACCGGGTTTCCAAAGAAGTCTATTGAGAATGTCTCAGCTCTCACACAACATTCCCCGCTAACGAAAATCAGTAAAGGAGGCTATGCATCAAGGACTGAAAGGAGAGCTTGGGCTATTGAGCCTTCCGTTATGGCTGTTTTTTCTGATCAACGTAACGGCTAATAGATTTAATCAGCCAGGATTGCTGCGTATTTCCTACCTGTAGGACAACCGTGTCTCCTACTTTTTTGCCGATGAGGCTTTGAGCTAAAGGAGTTTTATAAGAAAGGATATTGTGCGTTGGGTCACTATCCCAGGCGCCCAAAATTGCATAGGTTTGGCTAATATGTTTATCTTGAATTTCCACTATATTACCTACGGCTATTTGATCTAAGGGAGCATCCTTAAAGTCTGTCACCCGTGCTCTAGTCATTTCAGATTCTATTTGAGCTTTACGCGCTAGCAGCATTTCTTGATCCTGCCGGGCCATTTTGTATTCGGAATTTTCACGTAAGTCTCCATGCTCTCTAGCTGTAGCGATGGCCTCCTTGTTTTCAGGGATTTCTTTATTCACCAAAAGTTCATACTCTTTCTTTCTGGCTTCCATGCTTTCGATAGAAACGATCAATTGTTCAGATTGCTTTACAGGCTCTGAGGCTATCAGTTTTTGTACGTGAGGAAAGAGTTTAATAAAGCGTGCCAAAATAGATTTTTTAGCTAAATCTTCAATCCCTTGGCTGAGTAAAAGGATCTGCGCTAGGTCATAGGCTACTGTTTTATCTTTGTCAGTCAGGAGATCTCGGATGAGCTCTTTGTCTTCAGTAATGAGGTCAGCTAAGGGGATACGACGAGTGGTGGAGTTTTGAAGGGCTTCTTGATCAATAGATTGTAGGACCGCAGTTAGCAGTCTGTAGTGCATCAATTGCTTAATAATAGGCTGAAAACGCTTCGTTTGCCTATTCTTAATAATCCAGTATAGTACAGGGCCCTTGAGAGACTGCTCGTCTAACCATTTTTTAAGAGAGTATTCAATAGTTTCGTCCTTTTCTTTCTCCATTAAGAAGCTAATGCACTCACCGGTAAACTTCCCGGTGCTGTTTTTCAGTAATTGTAGGCAAAGGCTTTCCCAGTCTTCAGGGAAGACACGGGTGATGAGATCTAGAAAGCGATAGTGATACAGAGAAGGAAGCGTTTGGACCAATTCGGATAGATTGGTGGCTTGCTCGAGCAGAGAGCCTGAGGTAGGCTCTAGATCTTCTGGATTAGCATGCAAGTGACGGGCTAGATCATTCCTGACCCAACACCCGTGCAGGCGTTCAGCCGGACTTAAGAGCTTGGCTTGGCGGATAAGGGTTGTCAGCTCTTCGAGGACTTGGGGAAGGTCTTCACGAATACTTTCGATATCATTAGACAGCTGATGGAGCTTCTCGGCTAGAAGGATCTTTTTTTTCGGATTTTTAGTGAGGTAAAACTCTTCGAGAATTTCTTGCTCAGCAGACACAAGGTCTTCCCTTAAGACATATGGCTCTGTTTTTTTACTAGGGACAGAAATACGGGGATCTCTCACGAGGGCTTTTTTGGTACTCGTCCACCATTTTTTAGCTTTTTCAGGGTCTAGAAGCAGAGCTAAAATACGCTCAATATCCAGGGTGTTAGCTGAGTGCTGAGGCATTAGTTCGAGGATTTTTACAATCAGCTCCACAGGCTCTTCTTTGATGAGAGCAGCTATCGTTTCTGGCTCTTTCTGAGACTGAACAAGGATACTGTTCTCATCTAGGACCTCCATCTTATCTAGACAAAATACAGGATCCATCGAGTGGTTTTGCTGGCTTTTGAAATTAAAGACAAGTTTAGCCGTGGCTTCATCATAGCCTACTATTTGGCCGAGCCCCCAACTGCGGTGCAAACAATAAGCTCCTGGGTACATAGCGGTTAATTTGCTTTCAAATTTAGCTAAGTCAGGGTTTTTTTTTAGAACAGCTGCCACGAGTGCTTTACTCATATCTCATTAAAGTGAATGGAGTTTTTGAAATAATCAAGAATTAATTCGCTTTAAGATTGAAACCTTAGCGTAGGATCTATGCGGTTTTTCGAGAGGGATTCTTTTGCAGGACAGTCTTAAAAAACAGCTGAGTCAGATCTTTAAGCAAAGCTAAAGCTGGTTTGAGGGGAAATCTGATTGGAGAATACTTTAGCCAAACTAAAGATTTCTAAGGCTTCTAGGCGTTCAATCAGTGCAGGTATCTTGGGTTGAGGTGTGGGGAATGGAGGGAGGGCTATATCTTTTTTTAGAGTGATGAGCTCCAAGTTTCTTTGCAAAAGATCGTGATGGCTCAAGAGTATGGCTTGAAAACGCTGCGGTTCTATAGTCTTGTAGCCTTCTAGGATGCCCCCTAAGGAGTGATAGGCCTTGAGCCATTTTAGAGCTGTTTTTGGGCCTACACCTGGCAGTCCTGGGATGTTATCTGCACTATCTCCGGTAAGGGCTAGATAGTCAGGCACTTGATGGGGAGCCAAGCCCCACTTTGTTTCTATTCCTTTGGGGTCTAGATGGGTCCACCCTAGGCGGGGGTTTGCCGTCGGAGGGGAGAGCAGCTGGGTCATACGTGGCCCTACCAGCTGGGCAAAGTCTTTATCTGCGCTGACAATATAAGTATGGCTACCTGGTATTTGGCTGAGTTGCTCAGCAAGAGAGGCGATACAATCATCTGCTTCTATCCCTGCTTGTTCTACCAGGGTTAACCCCATAAGAGCACTCAATTCTTTGATGACCGGTATTTGTTGCAAAAAAGATTCGGGACTCTCTTTCCTTTGCGCTTTATAGGTAGGCAGAAGGGCTAACTGCCTTTGGCTGCCACCAAGATCGAAGCATGCAAAGGTTTGGTGAGGTTTTTCAGCATCTTTTAGTTTTAAGAGAGTTCTAAGCCACCCCGTAATGGCATTGGTAGGGAAGCCTTCTTGCGTCTTTAGCTCGGGAACCGCGTAGAAGCTTCGGTAGGCTATATTATACCCATCTATAATTAAGTATTTTTGCATGAAAATTAGAAAATTATGCCTTGCTTTTTTATTATGGAGTCCTAAAAGCCTTCGAGGTTTTTATTTTTAAAGAATATTTATTTTAATCACGATCAGTTTATACATTTATGGAGCTAGCAATTAGAAGAAAAAGACCTTTAAGCGATATTGAAAATGTGCAAGAGTCTGAAAATAAGGCAAACAAAAAGACCAAGCTGCATGTATGGGATACTTGTCCAAGCTTAGAGAATCAGGAGAACCAGCCTGAGGTCACTCCACCTAAACTAGCCTGTCGTAGGGTTTGTGAAAATCAAGCACCTAGAGGGCTTATACAGCAATTATATGATAAACTGAGTATTCAACAAAAAAAGGGTAAGTTTATTCATATAGAAAGCCATGTTGAGGAGATTCGAAAGGATCTTTGTAAGAAACTCAAAATTAGCAAGCAAGCTGTCCAAACGTGGGGGCATAAACGCTGGTATAATCTTTTTTTGGAGATAAAACATAAATCATGCCCAGAGGATTTGAGCCAAGTAAAAACCGTTTTTAGCCAGATGTTCGAAGCTAGTGATTTTATAGCTTTGATTGAAGAAGCAGTAGCTGAGAGGCAAGCCTGGTTTAAAGGTGAGGCAGCAAAATGTCCTTCAAAAGAGGATTTTATTTAGGCAGTCTACGATCAACGGGTGAAGGCACTGGGTATTCAGGGCGTTGGGGATAGTCACCATGCGAACCTTTATGCGCTTGCTGTACTCAAAGCATTAAAAAATTTTTTGGAAAAAAATGTTTTTGAAGATAAAACCAACCTATATCTATCGAGCTTTGGTGAGGTAACGTGGTTTCAGTCCTTCAATGAAAAGCAAGAGAGCCTGGAAGATAGGAAAACTATCAAACAAAAACTGAGTAGGCAAATTATCGAAGGCTTAAAAGCTACGGGAGCGCTAGTGTTGCAGAATGCAGAAGAAAGCCTGAATCAATTAGCCATATTGTTGGATTTATTGAATCCTGCTAAAGGATTACAGCTTAAAGCATCAGTGCAGGCCTTCGAATATCAGTAATGCCTTACTGGGAAATTTAAGATTTTATGGGAATTTCTAGCTATGCTACTGGCTAAGCAGCAAGGCCTTTTTTTTGAGAGACCTTGCTGCTTTGATACGTAGGTCCGCAAGAGGTTTATTTTAAGCGAATCTTAGGCTGCCTTGGGTAACGTAGCGGGAATATCTACCTTGTGGCAGTCTTTTCGCTTGCATTTAGATAGAAGCGAGCGGCGTCTGAGCTTTCTGTCTAGCTTGTCTATGAGAAAATCAATAGACTTATAGAGATTGTCTGTTGAGCAGCTGACAAAAAGGTCAGGCCCACGGAGCGACAAGAGGCCCTTGGCGATAAACTCAGTCGGGTTATGTTTATGATGGGCGCATTCTAGCTCTATCTTGGCAGCTTGGATCCCTTCTGCATGCCTGAAGAGCTTTTGCATTTTGTGTGTGACGTTGGCCTTAATGGTTTCCGTGAGATCTAGGTGTATACCACTAATGGATATGTTGTGCATAAAACAAGGGTTAAAGTAGGTTTGGGTAGCTATTTAGACTGGTTTTAAGCTAAGCTGAGTTTCAGTTTAGTAAAAGCCTAATTAGGTACTTATCCCTAGATTGTACAAAATAGGGTACCTATAAGCAATAAGTTTTTTTAAGATTTTAGCGTTTCCTGTTTAAGAGAAGCTTGCAAGATGAGGAGGAGCCATCTACTATAGCTGGGTTTTGTTCAAAGTTTCAAAAATTCCTATCGCTGAGGAGGTTTCCTTGGCTCTTACCCATTTTTATAGCCCTGAGCGTGAGCGGGGAAGACCTTTCTTGGGTAAAGGTTTAGCCTTGCATGGCTTTATCGGAGAGGCCTTAGACTTTGAGTCTTTTTTAACCAACGAGCTGGCCATGAACCTAGACTGGTATGGGCTAGACTTGCTCGGCCACGGGCAATCCTCCAGCCCGGA
>CAZEFS010000085.1:1589-5122 GCA_964511545.1 uncultured Opitutales bacterium | reverse complement strand
AGCTTCGTGAGGCAGGCCGGTTCCTCGTTTATTTGGCCTCGCCCAGAAACCAAAATACTTAGGTCCGCAAGAGGTCTATTACATTTGAGAATCTAATACTCTTTGAGCTTCATCATCTTCTAGCCATTGAACGTGGTCAATGAGGTATCGTTTTTGCAAAAGGGCGATGTGAGGGTCTACGCTGGTTTCGAGCGCCTCTAGGCCTTTAAATAAGATCCCCACAAAGCCGATATCTTGTGCATTGCACCAGAGCCTGATATCTTCTAAGTTTTCTTCTTTATCGTCCACCACTACAAAGGTCTTTGCCTTGAGGTAGGGAAGATAATAAGCCAGTGTTTGGCTTTTAGAGTTTTTACCGGTAATCAATAACCCCTTATAAAAGGATGCATCTTGGATGGAGTCGGGG
Source organism: uncultured Opitutales bacterium (assembly GCA_964511545.1). GTDB lineage: Bacteria > Verrucomicrobiota > Verrucomicrobiia > Opitutales > CAZEFS01 > CAZEFS01. The sequence goes on along the minus strand of CAZEFS010000085.1, from coordinate 4,716 downwards.
GCAGAGGGAGCTTCTGAAAATTCAATCCCCAAAGCTTTGAGCTCTTGATGGCGCCATAGCTCCATAGACGCAATAGCACCGAATGTGCCACTGTCGATTTTGCTTAAGCCATAGACTCTATAACTTTGTTTTAGTTGGGCGAGAGTTTGGGGCCAGGCAGGATCGACCAGCATAGTTTTACGCTGTAGCCTCCAATGACTCACTAGAGTTTCATAATTCGGATAGCTATCCTTATTGTTCTTAATCTCATCTATCAGTTGATTATAGGGAGGTTTACGAAAAGTTTTTGAAATAGGGGTGATGATGGTATCATCAATGTCTAGAAAAATAATGGAATTAGGAGGTAGAGAAGCTAAATATTGCCATAGGTCCTGAGAGCTTTGAATCATACCAAATTCTTTTTTTCCATAAGATAATGGAGCATAGAATAGCATAAGGCTTAAGCAGTATAGTTTTATAGTGTTTTTCAAACAATTTTAATAAGTACAAAGTTACACAGTCCTTGGCTTCATTCGCTTCTTAAGGCATCTACAGGCTTTAGGTTTAAGATTTTTAAGGAAGCCAAGGCAGCAGCCACAGTCGCTAGGCCTATACCACAGGTGGCTATGAGGCACATATCTTTGAGTTGATAAGACACAGGAATATCCATAAATGCATAGTACTTGAGTAAGGCAGCCTCGCTATGCGTCCACCGTGCGAAGGTATGGGTGAGGGTATGTCGGTAGTGCAGGCCCGTAAAAGCTAGCATAAAGCCTAGCACTGTACCCATAAGACCCACAAGAAAGCCTTGAAAGGAAAAGCAAAAGGCTATCTGCCTGGGGGTGGCTCCTAGAGCCAATAAAAGGCCAATTTCTCTTGTTTTTTTGACAATAATAGTAGTGAGCGAGCTGGCAATGGAAAAGGAAGCAATCAAGATAATAAAGAGAATGATGAAAAACATCGTTGTTTTTTCTACCTTGAGTAAAAAGAGGAGGTCTTGGTCTAGATCCATCCAGCTTGCCAAGTGTAGGCTAGGATCATAGGCTCTTAAAAGAGGTTTTAGGGTATGGATAAAAGACTCTAGCTCTTGAGGGTTTTTTAAGCGAAGAGCAAGCCCATGGATACCTGCATCTAAGCCATAAAACTCTTGCAGAGTAGGCAAAGTGCACAAGAGGGTATTAGCGTCTACTTGGTTCCACCCGCTATGAAAGATCCCTTGTATGGTACACTCTTTGGGCAACAAGACTTCACCCGCTTTTAGATATTCTAGCATGAGGGGAGTATAGAGTTCGAGAGAAGATCCTACTATGAGGCCGAGGCTTTTTGCTAGCTGGGAGCTCACCCAAAGCCCATCCTCTCTGAGGGCTTGTCCATCGCTCTCTTTCAAAAAAGAAGCCACCGGTACGACCTCTTCTTCGGGCTTGACGACGCTACGTACCTGCGGAAAAGCTGGCCTTCCTTGGTATGCTACCATCACTATCCCTTGGGCATAGGGAGCTATTTTTTCAAGCTCTGGTCTTTGTTTCAGTATAGATAGTAATTTTTCATAATCATATATAATGCCTCTTCCTTCTATGCGTATATGCCCGTTCAGGTCCTGTAGTTTTTGATAAATCTCTGCCCCAAAGCCATTCATCACACTCTGTACGACCATTAAAACCAAAACCCCTAAACTAACGCCAAGGATAGATACTAAGCCAAAAAATGACAGACGCCTTTGCGTTGGAAATAAATATTTAAGACTCAGAAAAAGGTACCAAGGCATAATCTTAGCCACTGCTTAAGGGTTTTAAGGTAGGGAAAAGAATCGTGTCTCGAATGTTAGACGCCCCGGTAAGGAGGATGACAAGGCGGTCTATCCCTATGCCTAGGCCACCTGCAGGGGGCATACCGTGTTCCATGGCAAAGAGAAAGTCTTGGTCAATCGCGTGGATATCTTCTCCGGCTTGGGCCTCAAACATCTCGCGCTGGACGATAGGGTCGTTTTGCTCAGAGTAGGCAGGGGCTATCTCTTGGCCGTTGATACAAAGCTCAAACACGTCTAAGACCTTTGGATTAGAGGGATTTACCTTGGCTAGCGGACACATCTCTTTGGGTAAATGGGTCACAAAGGTAGGCTGAATGAGGCCCGGTTCAACCAGTTTTTCAAAGACATATTTGCTGACCTCAAAGTCTTCGCAGGCCGGGTTTACTTCTATGCCTAAGGCTTCACACTTTTTAAGTTTTTCTGCTTTAGGTCTGCTAAACCACAAGGGGTCTTGGGTAGCTTCTAGGATGAGGTCAGTAAAAGAGACCTCTCGCCACTGCCCACCTAGCTCAATAACTGTGCCATCTGGCCTTGCGATCTGTGTGGTCCCAAGGACGGTTTTGCAGATGTGCTGTATGAGCGCATGCGTCAGGCGCATCATACCCCGGTAGTCGCTGTAGGCTTGGTACAGCTCTAGCATGGTAAATTCTGGGTTATGCTTGCGAGAAAGCCCTTCATTGCGAAAGACTCTTCCAATCTCAAACACTTTGTCCCAACCCGCTATTAGCATGCGTTTTAGATAAAGCTCTAGAGAGATCCTAAGGTAAAATTCACAGTCTAGGGCGTTCATATAGGTCTTAAAAGGCCTAGCTGCTGCCCCGCCTGCCATAGGCTGAAAAATAGGCGTTTCTACTTCTAGAAAGCCTTTTTCGCCTAAGAATTGACGGATAGCCTGGATGATTTTACTCCGCTGAATAAAACGCTCTCTTGAGTGCTCGTTACTAATAAGATCTAGGTAGCGTTGGCGGTAGACTTGTTCGTTATCGGCTAAGCCATGCCATTTTTCGGGCAGGGGCCTGAGCGCTTTTGCTAGCAAAGCCCATTCTGTGACACGTAGAGTGATTTCTCCGGTCTTAGTCTTAAAGAGCGTTCCCTTTGCACCGATGATGTCTCCTATATCTAAGGCCTTAAAGTCTTCATAAGAGGCCTCTCCCAGAACATCTTTTTTAAAATAGAGCTGAAGCTTCCCGCTTTGGTCTAAGATTTTAACAAAGGAGGACTTTCCCATATCTCTGTATATCACAATCCGACCTGCGACTGCATAGGAAGGAAGATCTGCTTCCTGAGCGGCGGGATCTGTTTCTACAAAGGATGCTTGAGTTTCTAGGGTGCTGTGACTAG
>CAZEFS010000085.1:0-1579 GCA_964511545.1 uncultured Opitutales bacterium | reverse complement strand
ATTCTGACTAAATGGGTCTTGCTGCCTAGCTTTTAAGCCTTCTAACTTAGCGAATCTCACAGCAAATAGATTACTCGTGTCTACCGCATCTTGAAAAGGGCTACCGGTTTCCATATAAGCAGCCAAGCTAAGGCAAACGCTAAAAATTGCAAATAGAAATTCATAGCTCAGTAGCTTTGGGTTTGCAGGGATGGAGGCGAGACTGAGTCCTGATGAGGGTTAAGCTTTTGTTTTGTTTTTATAAGCCATCCTTCCCGGATACCACCTTGACACGTTGTAGGTGCCTCTCCTAAAGTATATGCTTTATATTTTTTATGGCACCTAAACGACAGCTTGTTCTTTTTTCTAGTTTTCTACTCTTGTATCAGCTGTCTACGTATTTGGCAAATGATATGTATGTGCCGGCTTTGCCTGCCATGGCAGATTATTTTCAGTGTACACGTGAGGCCGTAGAATGGACAGTAGCTGCCTTTATCATCGGCTCTCCTGCCTGTGTATTATTTGTAGGGCCCTTATCCGAGCGTTTTGGAAGGCGCCCCTGTTTGACTTTATCGGGTATAGTATTCATGGTATCTAGCCTTTTATGTACCCAAGTAGGTGATGTCTCTACCCTTATTGCTTTGCGCCTTCTAGAAGGTAGTTCGATTGCCTTCATTATGGTTGCAGGGTATGCTACGCTTCAAGAAGTATTCCAGGGAAAAGAGGGCTTTGCTATCTTGGGGCGCATGGCCTCTGTTGCTGTTTTGGCACCTGCTCTAGGGCCCGTTATTGGGAGCTTTTTGCTCAAGTTTGGCTCTTGGCATCTTTCTTTTTATGTCGTGGCTACAATGGCAGGTATAGCCATTTTAGGTCTCTACAAAACTATGCCTCAAGAGCACAAGAAGGATGCCCATTTCGCGTTGGGTACTATACTGCCACATGACTGGGCATTGTTAAAAAATCCCCTGTTTTGCCTAGGATCTGTGCTTGGGGGCCTCATCTTGGCAGAGTTCTTTGCCTGGATCACCCTCTCGCCTGCTATGATTATCAGCCATTTTGGAGTATCAGTTCAAAGCTATGGGTGGATACAAGTGCCGGTGATAGGAGCCTTCAGTTTGAGTAGCCTAGGCTCGGAGCGCTTGGTCCGCAAGTATCAGCCAGAGAATTTAGTGAGGTTAGGTTTTGCTATCAATGTTTTAGGTTGTGCTTACTTTTGTGTCTCTAGTCTATTCAGGCAGCTTCCCCTCTTAGATCTAATTTTAGCGATGAGCCTTTGTAGCCTCGGTGCAGGGCTAGTTTGTCCCTTACTCAATCGCCTGACTTTATTATCAGGCGGGCCTATTCCTATGAATTATAGGACGGCTCTGTAACATCTTTTATACATATGTACAGGGGTTTCCTGTAGTATAGTCATGAGTCAGTATTACACGCTGTATTCGCATCCTCAGTCTTTTGGCTTTTATATAACGGTTCTAGGGCTTTCGGCTAGCCTGGGTATGCGCTTTCGGCATCAGGCGCTAAGGAAAGCAAGATTGCATGCTAGATCGATTCAGCCTGATACAGAAGAAGAGGTATCACTTCCGTTACACTAGCCCTTTAG
>CAZEFS010000084.1:0-5313 GCA_964511545.1 uncultured Opitutales bacterium | reverse complement strand
AGCGAGGCTAGCCAGAACAGTGGCAAACAAAGCCAGAGGGGATGCTTCTAGGGGGAGGGTAGCATCTATTTTTTCTAATAATGCATCTATAAAAAATGAATGCTCCATAGTATCTTCAAAGCCCCGGAGCTGGCATGGATTGGGTAAAGTACTATGAAATAGCAAGTAGGCCAGCTCTGCAAAGCTAGCCTTGGCTGCGAGCTCTTCTATGGCATAGCCTCGGTGGCGGAGGATGCCTTTTTGGCCATCGACAAATGTGATAGCACTCAGGCAAGAACTCGTACTCGCATAGCCTAAATCGTGCACTTTATAGGGGCTCTGAAAACACAGGGGTTGAATATCTATAGCCTTTTCGCTTTCCGTGCCTTCTATCAGGGGCAGCGTATAGGTTGTGCCTTCAAGGGTTAAGTGGGCAGCCTTTTCTCTCACAAGACAGAGATTGAATACTATTTTTTAGCTGCTTGCAACGCTGAGTTTCACAAATAGTATGCTATAACTGTTGTTGTAATCTTTTATCTTTTTTAGCGAATCTTCAGCGTACTGAGGCCGGCTAAGGCAAAGAGCAGGGAGAGGATCCAAAAGCGGATGACGACCTTGTTTTCATGCCAGCCCTTGAGTTCAAAGTGGTGATGGATAGGAGCCATCTTAAAAATGCGCTTGCGCCGCATCTTAAAAGACCCTACCTGCAAGATAACAGACAGGGCCTCCATCACAAATACACCCCCAATCAGGACTAAGAGTACGGCCTGGTTTGTCAGAAAAGCTATAGTGCCTACCAATCCACCCAGAGCAAGAGAACCCGTGTCTCCCATGAAAACTTGAGCGGGATGGCAGTTATACCACAAAAAGGCTAGGCTCGTCCCCACTAGGGCAAAGCAGACGACAGCTAGCTCTTCTATCCCCGGTAAAAAAACAAGATTCAGATAGTGCGCCATAATAGCATGCCCCGTAACATAGGCTATCACCCCATAGGCTAAGGCCACGGTAACAGTACAGCCAATAGCTAGCCCATCTACCCCATCGGTGAGATTAATCGCATTCGACGACCCTCCCATCACTAATAGGAAAAAAATAAACAAAAGTTCATAGGGAAGGTAGTAGTAGATGGGGTCTTTTAAGAAAGGTACTGAAAGATGCAAAATAGGGTCTACCCTGAGGTCTGAGCCGAGAAGCAACAACAAGACTACAAAAGCCAAGACTCCTTCTACGAGCCACTTCCATTTGCTATCCAGGCCCTTAGAGTTTCTTTTACTGACCTTCAAATAATCATCCACAAATCCCAAGAGTGTCAGTACCGTATAGACGAGTAAGCACAGCCAAACGTATAGGCTATCGGGCCTAGTGCACAGCAGTACGGTCGGCACAAAAGCTAGATACATTAAAATCCCACCCATTGTGGGAGTATCTTTTTTAAGCTGATGCAAGTCTGCGATTTTTCCGACTTCTTTGGCATTACGTAGGGTTTGAGAGATTTTTAAAGTTTTTAAATAATGCAAAATCCGAGGCGCTAAGACAAAGCTAAGCCCTAGGGCGAGCCCACAGGCCAGCATACAGCGAAATGTAACATAATGAAACAAACGCAAGGGACCAAAATACTCCTCAAAGTTTGAAAGATAAATCAGCATAGTGTGTGGAAATAGAATTTTAATTATCAGAGATACGGCCCGAACTAGGCAAGAGAGACTTGAGCCTATAAGCATGACTGCCCTTAAGAAAGATGGGGCCTTTAAAATATTCTAGGCTCTGTCTAGCTTCTTCAGTATGCTCTAAATAGCATATCTGGCTTGAGGGGAGGCCCTGATCTAGAAGGCCTTGTTGCAGAGGCTTTGCAGGTTTTCCGATAAGCAGAAACTGATCCTTGTCCTGATAGGCAAATGTTTTTCCCAGCGTATAGTGCACCGCATCACTAGAGTCACCCAGCTCGTGCATAGCTCCTAGCACGTAAAGGCAAGGCTCGTTCTGCCCTACTCTATCCCTAAAATATTGCACTGCATCTACTAAGGCAGCAGGCCCAGAATTATAACAATCCACATAGTAGATTTGATTTTCTAGGGTGACCCATTCTCCACGCTCTGGAGAGGGTTTCCAGGCAGCTATACGGTCTTGAATGTCGGTAGTTTTTAGGCCAAACTCTAGAGCCACTACACTAGCGAGGACCAAATTTTGCAATATCCCCTGGCTAACAAGCGGAAACCTCCAAGTTGGACACCCTTCTAGGCTGACGTAGGTACAGCCAGCCGCAAGGTCTACGCTTGTTTCATAAAACCGAATATCCTCTCCCTTCTCTTCAAAACTACCCCTAGGTGCAACCACTACCAGCTCTTTTCTGCAGCGAAAACAATCAAAAGCCATGGCTGAGGGTGTTGTGACACATAGCCCTCCTGGCTTTAGAGCGTCCACAAGTTTTGACTTTTCCAAGGCTACGTTTTCTACGGTTTTTAGCCCTTCAAGGTGCTGGCCAAAGATATTCGTGATCACAGCCACATCTGGCCTAAGTATATCCGCTAAGGTATCCATCTCGTAAAACTGGCTAATACCAGCCTCTACTACAGCCAGTCGATGTAAGTTTGGGTCTAGGTGTAAAAGCGTATAGGGAAGGCCCAAGGTATTGTTGAAATTGAGCTCTGTCTTTAAGGGTGAGTGATCTTGCAAAAGCAAGGCTAGAGCATCCTTCGTACTGGTTTTACCGTAGCTACCCGTAATGCCCACTACAGGGTACGGAAAGGTTTGCCTATGCTGCTTGGCCAAAGTTTGAAAAGCTTGCAGGCTGTCCTTTACCTGGAGCTGTGCTAGCGGCAGCCTTGGATGCACCCGCTCTACTAAGGCAGCGCTAGCGCCCTTGGCTAAGGCTTCAGCCAGATAACGGTGCCCATCATCTTTATGCGTTTTAAGGGCAATAAAGAGCTGGCCTGGCTTTAGAAGGCGGCTATCAAAATGAACGCCTTGGATGGGATGTATCGGGGGGGGATTCCACTGCCCCTCTGCCCATTGTGCGAGTGTGTGTGCTTCCAACATAGAATAAAACTAGAGAGGTGTGACAGAAGATGCATGGCTTGCCAAGGCTTTTAAACGCACAAGCTCTTTGGCGACCAAACGATCATCAAAAGGGACAATCGTATGGCTAAACTCCTGGTAGGTTTCATGACCCTTTCCGGCAATCACAACCGTATCTTCTGGCGTTTTTGCAGCCTCTAAAGCTAATTGGATGGCAGTACGTCTGCAAGGCTCAAAGCTAATGGTATCAGGATGGCTAACGCCTTGCTGCATATCTTCAAAAATAGCACGGATGGCTTCTGTTCTGGGATTATCGGTCGTGGCCCAGGCATAATCAGCGTAAGTTTGCACGGCTTCGGTCATTTTGGAACGTTTTTGCTTATCTCTATCTCCTCCGCAACCAAAAACAACCAATAGTTGACCCGCTGTCACCGCTCGCAGGCTCTTCAGCATGTTTTTTAGGGCATCATCGGTATGGGCATAATCGACTAATACCGCATAAGCCTGGCCAGCCTCTACCTTTTCTAGCCTACCGGGCACGCCTACAAAAGTTTTTAGTTTTTCCACATAGCCCTCCAAAGGCCTTCCTAATAGTTTTAAAACAGCAAGAACTGCTAGCACATTACTGACATTATACGAGCCTACTAATGGACTGTCTATCCGTATGTTCTGGGCAGGGTCTATTACATTAAAACGCCCGCCTCTAGGCCCAAGAAGAAGGTGTTCTGCGCGGAGTTCAGCCTCTGGGCTCACCCCAAAGCTGATCACCTCTACGTCTGAAGGCAGAGCCTCTAAGACTCTTTTCCCATAGGCATCGTCGATATTGACTGCTACTTTTTTAGGATAAGCCCCTTCAGTAAAAAAACGAAGCTTGGTCTGAAAATACTCCTCCATAGAGCCATGATAGTCCAGATGGTCTTGGCTGAGGTTTAAAAATACGCCCACTTCAAAACTGAGGCCAGCTACACGTTTTTGATCTATCCCATGAGAGCTTACCTCCATGACAACTTGCTTACACGCATTGCGCTGCATGTGATACAGGAGGCCATAGAGCTCTAAGGCATCTGGCGTTGTTCTATGGGCGGGGATAGTCCTCTTTCCCAAGTCATACACAATGGTTCCTAAAAGGCCTACGGGGTGCTCATCGGTATTTAAGAGGTAGTGCAAGAGAAAGGTCACGGTTGTTTTACCATTGGTCCCCGTAACTCCAATAAGGGATAGGCCTCGGTCTGGCTCTTGGTAAAAGGCTCTGGCAACTGTAGCAAGCACAGACCGCACATCTTTTACCTGCACAACCGTAACAGATGGAAAAAGCTTTAGCTTCTGGTCTGTTACTAGGGCAACTGCCCCACGCTTTAGAGCTTCTTCCAAAAAATAATGCCCATCTTGCCTAAAACCTGGAATGGCAAAGAAAAGAGACTGGGGACCTGCACGTCTACTATCCACCACAATCTGCCGGATCAGAACATTTTTATTTCCTTTGATTTGCATCACCTCACAGTCTTTTAGAAGCTTTTTGAGTGCATAGCCCTGCAAAGCTTCTGTAGGGTCTGTTAGAGGCATCAAGTGCCCTAAGCCTAAAGGGCAGTATTTTCTATCTTCGTGGTCTACAAAATGGTATAACATAAGAAATTAAAATTTGAAAATTGAATTAAACCTTAGGCTTCATGCGGGGGCTCTAGCTTGAGATGGTGGATAATTTCCTCAGCTAATTCTTTGAAATAGGGGGAGGCAACTAAAGCCCCATAGGCTGTCCCCTTGAACTCAGGGCTATCGATAACTATTGTCAGCACTATGGTTTTATCTTTGCTTCTTATAAAACCAGAGCTAGAAGACACATGTTGGCTAGTAGAATACCTACCGTTGATCAGCTTTTGCGTTGTCCCCGTCTTATAGCCAATGGGAACGCCACGGATCTTTGTATTGCGTGCTACTTTTTCTAGAAGCTGCATCACAGTAGCCGCTGTCTGCTCGCTCACGACTCGCTCTTTTATCTTGGGCTGATAACTTACGAGGGTCTTTTGGGTATCATCGACGATTTGCTTGATCAGCAAAGGCTGCATTCGAACTCCTCTATGGGCTATTACCCCCATCGCACAGTGCATTTGAAGAGGAGTAGCTGCCAGGGCATGCCCCATAGGTAAGCGAGTGATAGTCAGGCCATCCCAATCTTTAACCTTGTGGACGATGCCCCGTACCTCCCCTAGCCCATCGTAGCCGCTTAGAGCTCCAAAGCCAAATTTTTTAATATAGTTATAAAACCTCTCTTCTCCTAGCCTCACCGCTAGATACCCCATACCCCGGTTGCTCGAGCATACG
>CAZEFS010000083.1:818-5316 GCA_964511545.1 uncultured Opitutales bacterium | reverse complement strand
CTTCTCTTGCGTGGAGATCCATAATTCTTTTTACGAAATGCAGGCGTGTTTCTGGACAGTTCCCTTCAGACGTACCTAAAAAAATCAATATATTTGACCTCATGGAATCATTATGCATTTCTTCTATTCTGGAATTATTGTAATTAAAAAAACCACAAAAATCACGATTATTTTTTTTGAAATTTTGAGCAGCAGTCAGGATAGTGTCTAAAGCCTGGCTTTGCTTTTCAGAATCCAAGATCTTGAAAGCAGCATCTAAGCGAGGTTCAATCTCTTCTGCATGATTGCAAGCACTCTTAAAATATACATCCTGCAAAGCTGGCTCTTGCAGGTGGCGGCTGTATGCACTAAATTTACAGCTAAGGTTTAAGTTTAGGATTTTCACCGCTTGAAGCTCTTTACTCAGGGAGTCGAATGATGTCTTTCCAGGAAACTTCCTTATCTCCTTAAGCGAATCTTTGGAAGGGCGCAACAGGCTTGCATTTCGTATAGAAAACTTGTCCATAGGTTTTAAGCAGTTAAATATATATGTTGATATTCAATATATTAGCTTAGTATTGATAAATAAACCACCATAAGCAATAAAAAATTAAATTTTTTATTACTTATGCAAAAATAAATAATATTTTCAGTTAGGACCCAATGCTTCAGATCCTTTGCTAAAGTTTTGAATCTATCTATACAGCCAAACAACCCAGCTGACAGGTGTGGCCACAACCCATAAAAAGCATTCAAATTGGCGCTTCCCCCACTATAAACTGTAAAGCGTAGCCAGGAGGTCGCTGTGAGCTCTTATCGACCTTATGATGAGGAGAGAGTCTTATTCCGCAAGTCAACACTCGACCGCTTACTAAACGATTGAGAAATTAAAAAAGAGGGGCTGACTACACTACCTGACAAAAAAAAAGGCCGAGCTATAAGCTTTATAAACAGCGGTAAAGCTGGCAGCAAGATTTTATAAAAAACAAAAATCCAGCTAGCGGATAGGTGCCGTGTATTGCATAAATCCAGCTAAAAACGATTGAAGGTCACTTTTTCGCCCCCTGCATTGGCTTGTTTTTTATCACTGTATCTCCTCCTTTTCCGCTTCCTATGCGCCCTAAATATTTTTTGTCAGGTAGTATGATTCATCTCTACATTCTCCCTTCTTCACATTCAAACAACAAAAAAGCCTGACTCATTGCTGAGACAGGCTTTCAATAATAATCGATCAACAATAACTCTTAGAAGAGTAGCTGTAGACGGACACCGATGTGGTGAACATGGAACTTAGAATCCTTACCTGCTAGCTTAGCAGCGTCAAAGGCAGCTCTAGTAGCAGGGGTGATCGTATCCGCAAAACCACTAGCATCTTTAGCCATGGTGTAGTCGTAACCCGCTGTAAGCTTTACGTCATTACCCATGATGTACCAGTTACCACCAATATAGAACTGATGGAACTTGTTGAAGGGCAATTCACCAGCCTCAAATTTACCAGCACCAGCAACTGCCTTCACCTGAGGTGTGCTCACATTATGTTGGTTGATAGCAGGATGGATGATGGATCCTGGAGCACCCGCGACACCAGTCTGGCCACCGAGGCGAGCTTTTCCAGCGTCAACGTAGGAGTATCTCGCTACTAGCTCGTACTTTCCATTTTCAAACTTGTAGGAAGGAGTTACGACTAGTGCCCATGGGTTCGCAGCCTTGTCATTGATACGTCCATTCTTGATGTTCGCAATCATGAAGTTGAGATCCATGCTAAAGTCTCTGTACTCAGTCTTTAGGTAAATACTACCGCCGAGGACTTTCGTGTCATGACCGGCAACAGGAGCTCCTGCTGGAGTAAGGGTGTTTGGACCACCTACAACTGCAGCGTAATTATAAGTCGTATTATAAGGCTTGTCTAGAGCAGCGCGTACAAAGGCAAAGTTTGCGCCAAAGTCAAATCTCCACTCATTCCAGATGTACATATAGCCCCCACCAGCGTACAGAGAAGGCGTATTGGTGAATGGATCAGAGAATTTATTGTTGCTAACTCCTGAGGAACGCGTAATGGCTGCATTATAGTAGAAACCATCGAGGAAAGAACCTGCAGCAAAGATACCCACAGCATCGTTTCCTAACTTGAGGCCTTGGTCAAAGAAGCGGCCCGCGATAGAAGTCTCTAGAGTCTTCTGCATAGAGGAAGAAGTGGTATTTTCTAGGCCAAAGCACGGTGTGGAATAACCTATGGAAAATACATGGTCTTCTATACCTGCGTAGCTGATAGTAGCACTGTCTAGCTCCACATAGGAATTTGCAGAAGTAGTTTGAGGTGTGTTGTCATCGTTACTACCTGTAGCAGTATTACTAAAGCCTAGGCTAGCAGACCAATCGTTGTTTAGTTGAGCGCTTACTGCTAAACTTGCACGACGCAAAGATGGGTTAGATACTTTTTCACGCTGAACAGTTTTTGTAGTGGCGCTGGAAGAATCTAGACCTGTCTCAGCGATATCCTTGGTGTTGGACTTTAGGTAGTCGTACTGCCCTTGAACCATTCCGCCAAAGGTAATGCTAGAAGTACTTTTAGCACCAGAAGGGGAAGTAGCAACGTCTTTAGACATGCTGTGAGCTTCCTCTTGAGTGAGATAGCCTTTTTTTACGAGGGCATTCACTAAAGCTTTATCAGAAGCTTGAGCGCCTGCTCCTACTGCAAAAGAAGCAGCTATCAGGCTGATAATTTTTAGAGTTTTATTCATAATTCAATTAAGTTTATCTTTAATTGTTTCTGATGTGTATTATTAGAAACAGGGCTATTATACCTATCGTTTATTTCATTTTCATGAAGAATGTGTTACAAATATGTGAAAACACATCTTTTTTTGAACGTTTTTAAGCAAACACTGCCCTAAGCCTCATTTTTGAGCCCTACCTTTTATTACGCTTCGTTGATTTTAGCTATAAATGCTATTGCTAAATACTTGAAAAACCTTAGAACGCTAAGCTAGTCTTTCCTGAATCCTTTTTTCTACACCAACGATGCCCATCAACACTATTAAAGACTATTTCCTATCCCTCCAAAGCTGTATTTGCAAGGCCCTAGAGGCAGAAGATGGAAAAGCTACCTTCCATAAAGATACGTGGATACGCCCAGAAGGCGGGGGTGGCCACACCTGTACCATTGCTAGAGGGGCAGTGTTTGAAAAAGCAGGAGTCAACTTCTCTCACGTAGAAGGCTCGCAGCTTCCCCCTACAGCTACACTCACCAGGCCAGAACTCAAGGATTGTCCCTTTCAGGCCCTGGGGGTATCGCTCGTCTTGCATCCGCTAAACCCCCATGTGCCGACTGTACACCTCAACGTTCGTTACTTTGAGGCTAGGCCCCAAGGAAAGTGTCCGATTTGGTGGTTTGGTGGTGGGATGGATCTTACACCCTACTACGGCTACAAAGAAGATGCGCGTTTCTGGCACCAAGCCTGTTATAACGCCTGTGAAAACACTCCTGGAGGGACCTATCAAAGTTTTAAACAGCAGTGTGATGCCTATTTTTTCCTCAAGCACCGCAATGAAGCGCGCGGCATAGGCGGGCTATTCTTTGATGACCTCAGTGGGTGGGGCTTTGAGGCTTGCTTTAGCTTTGTCCAAGCCTTAGGCAACGCTTTTCTAGCAGGCTATTTGCCCATCGTGCAAAAACGTAAAGCGATCCCCTATACAGAACAAGAACGCTGGTTTCAGGCCTATAGGCGCGGGCGCTACGTGGAGTTTAACCTCCTCTACGATAGAGGAACCTTGTTTGGCTTGCAATCCCAAGGTCGTACAGAGTCTATCCTCGTCTCCCTTCCCCCCGAGGTTCGCTGGGAATACAACTGGGAGCCCTCCCCTGGTAGCCGCGAAGCTTTGCTCTACAGTTATTTCTTAAAGCCTCAGGACTGGCTAAACCAAGAAGCACTCTGCCACAATTAAACCTCCCATAATCTCCTTTTTCTTATGCCTGTTTTACTTAGCCCTCCTCCTCAAACTGGTCTAGAACGCTTTCTCAGTGCTTTTAAAGGAGAACAGCCTGATAGTACTCCGATTTGGCTGATGCGCCAGGCAGGTAGATATCTACCCGAGTACCGAGAGCTTCGGGCTCGCTACGGCTTTAAAGACCTCGTCCGTACGCCCGAGCTCGCCACAGCCGTTACCCTACAACCCCTTCAACGCTTTGACCTAGACGCCGCCATTATCTTTAGCGACATTCTGGTCGTCCCCGAGGCCATGGGCCAGCCCTATTATTTTAAGGAAACTGAAGGCATCGGGATGACGTATGCGCTGCAAAATAAAGCCGATATAGAAGCTCTAAACGTAGAAGCTGCCAAAGAAGATCTCCTATACGTAAAAAATGCCCTAAAGCTGACCCATCAAGCCCTGCACGGCAGGCAGGCTCTCCTGGGCTTTGGCGGAGCACCGTGGACCTTGGGCGCTTATATGGTAGAGGGCGAATCTTCCCCTGGGTTTCCTAAGTGGATGACCTTTGCCCAGCAAGAACCCGCCTTGT
>CAZEFS010000083.1:0-808 GCA_964511545.1 uncultured Opitutales bacterium | reverse complement strand
GTTTGAGCTATTGATGACCAAGCTCTGCGAGGTACTGATAGCCTATTTCAAGCTACAGATAGAAGCCGGCGTAAATGCCATTCAGATCTTTGATACCTGGGGCTCCCTGCTGACCCATCCGCAAGACTATTGGCACTATTCACTCAAATGGATACAAACCATCATCCAGGCCCTGCCCGCAGAAGTGCCCATCATTCTTTTTAGTAAAGGAAGCTATGCTGATCCTAAACTGCTCCTCCAAACAGGGGCCAGAGCCCTCAGCCTAGACCACAGTATTAGCCTACAAGCTGTACGAGAAAGTACCCCTGGAGATTATATCTTGCAAGGCAATATTGACCCTGCCCTCATGTGCGGAGACAGCGCCGACCTTGTAAAAGCCGTCAAACACCTACTCGCCTCCATGCAGCCCTATGGGAGACATATCTTAAACCTTGGCCATGGGATGACGCCGCAGAGCAAAATTGAAAACGTTACAGCTCTCATCCAAGCTACACGTGAGTGGAAGGGGTGAATTCCCTTGCTATACATCTTATCTCCCAAAAAAAAGGACTAGGTGCAAGCTTTAGTTTTTATCGATATTAATATTTTATTATCGAGAATAGTATCGCTAAATTTGCGATTGAATGCGCAAGAAATGCATTGTAGTACACAGTTTTACCGCTGGGCGTTTAACAAAAAAATAGACCTCTGGCAAACCGCGTATTTTGGTTTCTGGGCAGGAAAAAAAAAGAGATGGCCTATCCCCCGACGTGTCGGGCGTCTCCCTACGCCATCTCCACTACGCTGAAGCTACGGGAGACAGGAGCCT
>CAZEFS010000082.1:0-5327 GCA_964511545.1 uncultured Opitutales bacterium | reverse complement strand
TATGTTTCTTTGTAGCGTAAGTCCATCTCTACCCATGCCTTTGCAGAGCGTAAGACCTATCTGAATTTTGGATAGATCATACGCTTTTAAGCTTTCACAGAGACTACGCAAGGCCTTTGAAGGACATGCCAAGAGCAGCACCTCTGCTCTACTTAAGGCGTCCTCTAGGCTATGAGCGACATAGATAGTGGTCTCTACAGCAATACCAGGCAGGTAATCCACATTCATCAGGTCTTTTCGAATGGCCTGTGCATGCTCTTGTCTACGGGGTACAAGCGTCACCTTTTGGCCTGCTTTTTCTAGGTGAATGGCCATCGCTGTACCCCATGCGCCTGCTCCTAAAATACAAAATTGCATACTTTAGCAAAAGCTTATACCTTGACTTTTGCAAGAGAAGAAGCATGATTAGCCTAGTATTTTGCCTGATTTTTCTTGGCCTTTGCAAGCTGTGCTGGCTGTTTATGCTCTCTTCTGCGTATCGTTATAAAATGTCTGACTCTAGGTCTTTCTATAGGGCTTCCTCCGGTGTACCTGGATGGGGCAGCCTTATCAAGACCTTTTCTAGTACTGCTTCATCGAAAATTCAGCTCATGCATGCTCCCCCTAAAGCTCAAAAAGCAAGGGCGTGGAGGCATGCCAGCTACTCTTGTAACAAGCCCTTTTTTGGCAAGTATGATTTTAGCTGCTTTCGCCAATTCAAGTTTGTGCTTCTGGCGTGGTTCCTAGGCATTATGGGCGTAGGCTGGATTGCCTATGAAAGTGTAAGGGGCCTCTTATTTTTTCTTTAGCGCATCCATCTTGGGTTGAATGATATCTTGGTAACAATCTGGACAGATGCTGTGGCTAAAGTCTGTCCCCAATTTTTGAGTGATGTAAGTGTCTACCTTTTCCCAATAGTTTTTATCATCTCGAATCTTACTACAGTACATACAAATGGGAAGGAGCTGTTCTAGCTGGCTAATTTGCTTAGTATAGCGCAAAATACGCTGAGCCACATGAAGGCACATCCAAAGCTGATCCTTGTCTATAGGCTTGCTAATAAAATCATCCACTCCCGCTTCCATAGCCTGCATTTTATTTTCCTTATTGTCTTCTTTGATGCTAAGAAGCACAAAATACGTATAGTCTTCCTTTGCTAGCCCTCGAATCTTTTGGCAAAGCTCTAGGCCATTGAGCTCTGGCATCAGCCAGTCACTCACAATTACAGAATAAGCTTTAGGATCTTTTTGAAAGAGCTCTAAGGCTTCTTTGCCATCCCTGCAGGCAGTAACGGTATGTACCATCATTTCCAGGAGGTGCACCAGTATACGCTGAGCAAGGGGATCATCTTCCACCACAAGAATTTTCATATAGGGGATCTGCGCTAAGAGCAACTTGAGAAGATTATCATGATAAATGATTATTAATACATACTCAATCTTATTTTAAAAGCCTAGCGCATGTTTTATGATTGATTCTTCTCACCTAAAAGGCTAAGAACTGTTATCATATTAAAACTCAGCCTTGCTGGCCAAAATCTACTATGTTGTATCCCTTAGAAATCCATGATCTTACGGTAAGCTACCATAAAAAACCTGTTCTATATGGGATAGATCTGTGTATTGAACCTGGGCTCATAGTTGGCATCATGGGGCCCAATGGAGCTGGAAAGTCTACGCTGATTAAAACCGTGATGGGTCTGATTCAGCCTGCTAGAGGCTGGGTAAAAATCTTTGGCGAGAGCATAGCCAAGGGCTGCAAGCGTATCGGCTACGTGCCGCAACGAGAATCCGTAGACTGGGACTTTCCTGTAAATGTAAAGGACATCGTGATGATGGGCCGTTACGGCAAACTCGGCCTTTTCAAACGCCCAACAGCGCACGATCATAGCGTGGTGGAGGACTGCCTTCGTAAAGTAGGCATGGAAAACTATGCGGATAGACAAATTTCTAAGCTATCTGGGGGCCAGCAGCAGCGAGTGTTCTTAGCCAGAGCCCTTGCCCAAGAGAGTGATCTCTACCTCATGGATGAACCCTTTGTAGGCGTAGATGCAGCAACAGAGGCTGCCATCATGAACCTCTTGCAGGCACTGAAAGCCCAAGGAAAGTCTATTTTGGTGGTGCATCATGATATTGTCACAGCCAAACATTACTTTGATAGAATTGCCCTCATTCATATGCGGCTGGTTGCGTATGACACCGCAGCGAAAGTCCTGGAGCCGACTGTCTTAGAAAAAGCATATGGAGGGCGGCTTAGTATTTTATCAGATGTGGCTCAGATGGATGCACAAACCCTTTGATGTACCTATGAAAAAATTTTACGCCTGTGGCTTGGGTACTTTTCTGATCTTGATTGCGGGATTATGGGTCTTTCATCCCTCCTTTTATGAGAAAGTCTTACGCTTTTTAAGCTTAAAGGATGGAGCGGTTCGCATTTCGCTCTTAGGCTGCAGCCTCCTAGGACTCAATTGCGGGGCCTTGGGCAGCATCATGGTAGTTAGGCGCCTCTCCTTGATTGGGGATAGCCTCAGCCACGCTGTTTTACCAGGGATTGTTCTAGGCTTTCTCTTTGCAGAAGGAAAAAGCCCCCTCGCCTTGCTCCTTGGCGCTTTGATAGCCAGTACCTTAAGCGCCGTTTGCATTCATCTCTTAAAAACCACAACACGCCTCAAAGAAGACAGCATTCTAGGCCTTGTACTCTCTGGTTTTTATGCCTTGGGGATTTGCCTGCTGACGATGATACAGCATATAGATCTTCCGGGTAAGGCAGGGCTGCACCTATTTTTATTAGGCCAGGCATCCGCCCTAGGGGGGGAAGACCTTGTGCTCATAGGCTGGGTAAGCGTGATAGTACTGGCTGCATTAGCCCTATTTTACAAAGAATGGCTAGTGAGTAGTTTTGACAGCGTATTTGCATCCACAGCGGGGATAGCGAGCCAAAGCTTTCATTATGGCCTGATGCTCCTCTTATCTCTTAGCATAGTAACAGCTCTAAAGGCTACAGGAGCGGTTTTAGTCACCGCGCTTCTGATCTTACCTGCAGCCACTGCCTATTTACTTACCCATAGGCTGCATTGGATGATATTACTTTCTATGCTCTTTGGGGCATTGAGCGCAAGTCTAGGCCTATTTATTTCATTTTTAGGCCCTAAGCTGCCAACGGGACCCATTATTGTCTGTGTAGGGGCTAGTTTTTTTACTTTTACTTTCTTATTTTCTCCGAGCCAGGGCGTCTTGCTAGCGTGGTTGCAGCAAAAAGCTCAAAAAAGACGGGTCCTTCTAGAAAACACCTTAAAACAGATCTACAAGCTGCTTGAGAAAGAAGGCTTTAGAGGACACACTTTCTCTGTAGAAAACTTGGCCCAGCAGATGCGCCTTAGCCAGACAGCAGCCTGGTCAGCGCTTTTTCGTCTCAAGAGAAAAAAGCTGATTCTTCAGACTTCTGCAGGTTTCTCTTTAAGTCCTCTAGGCTGGGAAGACGCGAAGCGTATCATCCGCAACCACCGCCTCTGGGAGCTTTATCTGACCCATTACGCCTCTTACCCCTTAGACCACGTACATGAGGACGCTGAAAAGATAGAACATTTACTCAACCCCGCTCTAGTGCAAACTCTAAACAAAGCGCTAGACTACCCTCTAAAAGACCCCCATGGGCAGGCTATTCCCTCTCCATA
The DNA here is from genome assembly GCA_964511545.1 of uncultured Opitutales bacterium. Lineage (GTDB taxonomy): Bacteria > Verrucomicrobiota > Verrucomicrobiia > Opitutales > CAZEFS01 > CAZEFS01. Next base: position 1,675 of record CAZEFS010000082.1, on the reverse strand, counting down.
TCCAGATAGCCCTAAAATTTAAAGCCTTTTATGCATACCTGCTTCTTGCCAGACTGGGATCTATACCGTTTCCTAAGCACCCCGTGGATAGACGGACAGGCCCTCGATAGCTTTTGGATAGTACTCATGGGCTTTTTGTCTGCGGCTACTTGTGGCCTTGTAGGGAATTTCCTGATCCTACGGCGCTTGGCTCTGATTGGCGATGCTATTAGTCATTCCATCCTTCCTGGCATCGTGATCGCGTTTTTAATAACACAGTCTCGAGGTGTCTTCCCTATGTTTTTAGGAGCTATTAGCGCAGGGATCCTCACGACTGGCCTCATAGAGTACATCCGGAGCCACTCTAGATTAAAGACGGATACTATTATTGGAATTAGCTTTTCTACCCTATTCTCTATAGGTATTATCCTCACGGCCCTGTATGCAGACAAGATAGACCTAGATCAAGACTGCGTCCTTTATGGAGACCTTGCCTTCATTCCTTATCAAGCAAGCCTAGAACTCGGTACTGTATCCGTTCCCTTACCGATTATAAGGAGCTTTTGCGTATTGGTCTTTGCGGGTCTTTGCATATACTTCTTCTATAAAGAACTCCTCGTCAGCAGCTTTGACGGTGGCTTAGCCCGCTGCCTAGGCATCAAGCCCCATAGGATCTACTACGGATTAAAAATTTTAGTATCTTTAGCCATAGTGGCCTCCTTTGAAGCGGTGGGCGCTATTTTAGCGGTAGCAATGCTCATCTTTCCGGGCGTTACTTCTGCTTTGCTAGGTGGGCGTTTGCCACGCTTGCTGGGCTATACCCTGGTTCTATCGGCTCTCTATGCGCTCCTTGGCCTTCACCTCAGCTTTTGGCTAAACTGTAGCGTAGGCGGGGCAATGGTATTGGTGGCAGCTGGGTTATTGGGGGTCATTTGGCTAGGCAAGCTTATCCTTGCTCGCTTCCAAAAAATCAGCTTGCCTGAAGACGTGACTAAGATAACGATAAGCCACACTAAAGAAGCCTAATTAAAGGCCCTTTTCCTGCTTATAAATCTCGATAAAAGCTGCCAGGTCTGCTTCTGGGGTAGTACTGAGGATACTGTGCTGAAAAAATGCCTCTTCAGCTAGCTCTTGCTTGGCGCTTTCTAGGCGGCTTTGAATATTGGCATCACTCCCTCGTTTTTGTAGGCGTTCCTTCAAGGTATCTAGGCTACTAGGCTTTAGAAAGATACTGACTAGGCTTTTTGAAAGATAGGGCAAGTGAGTCGCTGCCTTAAAAATCTGCTTTGCACCCTGTACGTCTATCAGGAGGAGCAAGTCGATGTCTTTTTTCAGGTAAGGCTCAATGTCTGAGTGCAAAGTACCGTACAAATGCTCTCCATGCACCTGAGCATATTCATAAAATAGACCCTGGCGTACCTTCTCTTGGAAGGTAGCAGGGCTGATGAAGTGATAATCTTTGCCGTTTACCTCCGTAGGGCGAGGCGGGCGAGTCGTAGTGGTGATAACCTTATGGATATGCAAAGAAGAGAGCTGAAGGATGCTTTCAGCAAGCGTTGTCTTCCCACTGGCTGTGGGCCCAGAAAGAATGAATAAACACGTTTTGTGAGCCATAAGCAGGATTTAACCACAGTAGACAAGCGCGCTAAGCCCTAGCCCACAGCCATACAAGACGAGGCTATAGGCAAGCACCTTT
>CAZEFS010000081.1:0-5377 GCA_964511545.1 uncultured Opitutales bacterium | reverse complement strand
GGATGTCTCCGGCTATCACTAAGACCATACGCTGAGGCTGGTACCACTGTTTATAAAATCTTTGAATATCCTCTGCTTTCAGGTCTTGCAGCACGTCTGTTTTGCCAATCGGGAAACGTTCTGGGAGAAGGCTGCCCTCTGTTGCAAAACCAAGCAGCTTTTTTTGGGCCCTGTAGCCCACCGTATCAGAGGCTTTTTCTTCCGCAAGGACGACGGCTCTTTCAGCATCCACCACAGCCTCCTCGAGCTTTGCCCCAAATGCATAGTCTTGCATAGCCAGCAAGGCTGTGTGCAGACTAGCTTCGTCGTTTTCGGGTATTTCTAGCTGGTAAATCGTCTCAAAAAAGCTAGTAGAAGCGTTAATATCGGGCCCAAAGGAAGAACCTAATTTTTGCAAATACGTAACCGTACCCTCAGGAAAGTGCGTAGACCCTCGAAAGGCTAGATGCTCCAAAAAATGGGCTAGGCCCTGTTCGCTAGCTTCTTCCATCAAAGAACCCGCTGCGACGTATAGCTGGATGCTAACCTTTTCAGGCGGCTCTTTGCAGGGAAGGATAACGTAAGTTAGCCCATTATTCAGCTCTTTCCAAACAGCCTTGGGGTGAAGCGGGAGGGTCTTGTGGCTCTCTTGCCAATAAGGATAAGGTAAAGCCTGCAGGGTGGGTAAACTGAACTGAGAGGGTAAAATAAAAATTAGGAATAAAAAATAAACAAGACGCATAAGCAATAAATAAGAAACAGATTGAATCAGCACTGATAGGTTTAAGCTATAGCTCAGTAAAACCGAAAAAGCAAGTTGACAGTCTGATTCCCCTTCATCCTCAATCATAGACCTATAGTCGATTAAGTTGAATTAGCGTATACAAATGGATCACATAAGGCAATACAATCAACTATTTTGAAAGCTATTGAAACCCCTTCATTCCTTTTTTAGATACGCTATCTCAACTAAATTGACTATAGCTCACAGAGCGTAGCCTGAAGCCTGACACGTCGGGAAACAAGTAGTTCGTCAGAGCGACGCCCGAAAGGCCCCACAGGGTGATACCTGGCTGCAAAAGAAGTTAAGCTAGCCTAGACATGCTTACAATCCTCTGCATCTTTTACCGCATAGCCCGCGTCTTGCCTATCGTGATTAATTTTATTTTTCTTGAGGTAAGCCTCGTAGACATCCTCAGCTGACATACCAAATACCTGGGCTAAAGCAATAAGGAAGTGGAATAAATCCACAACTTCAACTCGAGCATTTTGCTCATCAAAAGACTGGTAGCGGGCCCACCACTTCCAGGGTACGGAATCCACTAATTCGGCCAATTCCTGTTGCATCGCCCGGACAAAGTTCAGAGCCCATTGGGCTTTCCCTTCCTCACTCAGGTTTTGTGTATCGATGTTTAGTCGCTTATTAAAGCTATCTTGTAGCTGAAAAAGGTGTTCTAGTTTATCCATATTATCTTAGGGATTTATGGATTTCAGGATAAAGCCAACTAGAAAACTAAGGCAAGCTTTTTCCTAAAATTTTAAACTTGAGCTTTATAAAAAAATACTCATGCTCTGGATTTAAGTTAAATAAGCTCATCCTTACAGTGAGATGATTTAATGAAACCCTTAAAGTGCGTTTTTTAGCTAAACTATAGCGGAACGATTGAAATTAGAGTAGCAGTAGACCTCTTGCGGACCTACGTATTATCTTGCTTGGCCTGCCGGGCGTCTCCCTGCGCTCTTTAGGCTACGCTTTAAAAGCTACGCCCGATACGTCGAGCTTCGGGAGACAAGTAGCTCATAGAGCGATTTGTCAGGCGAAGCTTTTAAAGCGTAGCCTGAAGCCTGAACCTAGGGAGCAAAAGACAATGGTTTCCCAAGAAGTCTTATCTAAAAACGTTTATAATAAATAGGCTAGGCCTCAATCAGCACTGTGCCTAGAGACTATTTTAGGGCTAACACCATATCCTAGAAGGGACAAGAAAACCTTCTATATACCATCTTATAAAAATGACTCATAACGATCTTCCACAAGACCCAACAGCAGGTCCAGTAACTCAACAAACAGACCTTCAGCATTCTATTACTGAAAAACCTAGAAAAAGTAGCAACATGCGCTCGCGCTGGAAAAAAAGCAGCCATGGCCAAAGTAAAACTCCCGATGCCTCTAACCCTACTTTTGGGATTGTAGAACAGCCCATAGCGCCACCAAAACCTGAAAAAAAAGTAGAAAAGACAGAAGCAAAAACTCCTGAAGTCGCTGCAAAAGCTCCTATTGAGCAAGAAACTGTCACCAAAGCCATAGAAGAGCCCTCAGCGCCCCAAAAAAGTCTTCGTCCAAGAACGAGAGAAGAGCAGACAGAGGCTCCCAGGAGATTCCCTAAACCTACTGACAATAACCAGCAAAAGCCATATCCTACCCGTCCTAGCTTCAATCGCCCTCCCCTTCGAAGGGAACAGGAGCCTAGAACTTCCACAAAAAGCAGCATGGACTATGAGCCTTCACGCGCTAGTTTACAAAAAAAACAATCCCTAGAAGAAGCTATTTTAAAAAGCCAAGAGACTTCATTGTGGGCAAAAATAAAGCAGTTTTTCACTGGCTTTTTCTCTAGCGAGAAAACAGAAACCAAGCAAGAGTCTAGGTCTAGTTCCTCCAGACATAGCCAGAGACCCTTTCAGAGATACAAAAGACCCTATTACAGCAAAAACCCTAGTAGAGGAAGGAAAGAGCCTTAAGGGGGCTATTGAGCTGAGTGCTGAAGGCAAAAATAAGGTTTATAGGCCTCAAATATAATTTTGGTTGCAATAAGGCTCCATATTTTGATACCTTAAGCCTTGCAAGAAGGGCTCGACAACACTTGGGACTTAGGGTATCTCTTCTATCTAACCTTTCAAACGCGACCATGTATAGATATAATTCGAATGATGATTCTGACTTGGGCGGCTCAGGCTCTAGCTATGACAAGGCCTGGAAAAGCCTGAGCTGGCAGCTCCCGTTAAAGCTCGCAGATCTTGATTTGATGCAGTTTTTAAATCTTTACCAAAGTCTAAAAGATGAACCCGATCATTTAAACAAAATTGCTTATCTGATAAAAACTAAAGAACTGCAATGGATGGTTGTGACTCAAGACCTAGACCATTGGAGCCCAGCAAAAAAAGAGGATTTCAACAAGAACATAGAGGTTCTCATTCGCAATCTCAACCAAGAAAGCAAGACTATATATAGCCTCCATCGCAACCTTCCATTACTGATGCTACGAGGCTTGCTGGCTTGTCTGACAAGCCTAACAGAGCTTCTCATCAAAGAAGTGGGGACATTGCTGCCAGCACACGTCCTATGGCCTCATGCCCAAAGTCTACGCCAGATAGAGCAGGAGGCTACTTTAGGATTTGCCTGCCAAGAGATGGGAGACTGGCCCCTTTGTATCTACCACTGCAAGCATATTGTACGTCTTGTGAGCGAGAGCCTCAAGCATATTCAAGCCTTTCCAGGAGACTCCTTTTTAAAGCTAAACCAGTTTTTTAAAAAAGAGTCTTCCCGCATCTTATTTGATATTCGTGAGATTGCCCTGCAGACGATCCAAGCCTCTAAAGGAGACCTCGAAGAACCCGAGAAGGACATGGATGAGGACGAAACAGACAATTAAAGCCTGGCTCAGCAGGAAACAGTTAGCGCTTGAGAGCATCTGTAGACGCTAGGGCGAGAACCTACCCCTCTATCAGCGGTATCTTTCCAAGCAATTCCCCCCCAAAAAAAACCTATCATAAAAAATAAGATGAGTGAACTGACCCGTATGAAGCTGGTAGACTAACAGGTTTTGCCCTTAGATTAGGTTCTACAGACTTCTCTGCTTACACTACCTGACAAAAAAATGGGCAAGGTTTAAGCTTGATAAACAGCGGGAAAGCTGGCGGCCAAGCTTGTATGAAAAATCTAAAACTTACCAAGTGGGTATGCGAGTATGTTTCACTAAATAAGTCAAGAGCAAATTGTTTAATGAGAATGATGACGGGTATGATTACGTTAGATCGCTTGCAAAACTACGTATTTTGTTTCCTGGCCAGGAAAGTTGTGTTTATTTGCTTTGGCTGGCCTATCGCCCGACATTTCGGGCGTCTCCCTATGCTCCTAATGACGCTAAAACTTCGTTAAGCAAGGAAAACTTCAGGCTACGTTCTGTGAGCTATGCCTGCCACGGCTGGAGACAAGTAGCTCGTAGAGCCAAGCCTGTTTGCTGGGCAGTAAAGATTTATTGACCTTGACCATACTACCTGACAAAAAATATTTAGAGCGCATAAACAGTGGAACGGGAGGGGATAAAGTCATTAAAAATGAGGTAATAAACGCGATCAAAGAGCGATCTGAAAAAACTTTTATGGAGATAGCCGTGGGCTTTAATGATAAAGCGAATAGGAAAATGTGAAGAAATATAGGGTGTGTGATGGAGGACATGGAAGAAGCATAAAATGATAATAGGGATAGGCCACTTGGGAAAGCATGTATTTTGCTCCCTGGCTTCGGGCTTCGCTCGTTGAGCTTCGCCCGACACGTCGCTTTAAAAGCTACCTGTCTCCCGTAGTTTCCTTGCCTAACGAAGCTTTAGCGTAGGGGGAAGAGCGACGCCTGAAGGCTCGGCATAGGGTAATGCCTGGCAGGCTAACTAAGATAATACCTACTTTCGCAAGTAACCTAATTAAATTTCGCAGTTTTAAGGGGGCCGCAATACTTGTAGATTCTATATTAAATTGGTTGGTTTTAAGGGAACGAAACAGGGTTTCGATACTCCTTCTGGACCGATAAAGGTCTAGAGGACTTCTTTTTAGTGAATTATGTACTGCAATAATTATGATATCATCTTTGAGGCGTTTAGCGGTGACCGAAGTGGTCACTTCAGCTTTTTCTCCCAATTGTAAGACTAAAGTTCGGCTTTTCCCTACGTGTAAACCGCAAAACCATTTATGAATATAACGACGCTCTTCGCCTTGGAAAGCCCAATTCCATTTGGATTATGGAATTATTTCGAAATTGAGTATCATATTGGATGGCCTTTCGCCTTTGCTTTTCAAGCTACGGCATAATTTTAGCTCTAAGCTCGCGTCAGGGAACTTATTGCCTGACGTGTCGGGCGTCTCCCTACGCCGAGCCTTCAGGAGACAGGTAGCTCAGAGAGCGACGTGTCAGGCGAAGCTCAACGAGCGAAGCCTGAAGCCTGATCCCCCTAAAAGTCATTTGAGACCTCTTTTTGACCCCATCCATTAACTCATTTTTTATCACTTCACCCCCTCATTTTTCACTGTTTATGCCCCCTAATTTTTTTTATCAGGTAGTTTAACTTTTTTCGCATTTTAGGCTTGACTTTTTGCTTCAACTTTTATATACCGAAACCTATAATTTATT
>CAZEFS010000080.1:0-5395 GCA_964511545.1 uncultured Opitutales bacterium | reverse complement strand
TTCGGGCGACAGGCCGGTTTTTCATTTATTTGGCCTCGCCCAGAAAACAAAATACAGGGTTTCGAAAGAAGTCTAAAGATGATCTCTATTTTACTGATTGATGATCAGCTCATTGTAGCCAAGGCCTTGCAAGAGATGTTAAAACAAGAGCGGGACCTAAAGCTGCATTATTGCAAGGACATAGCCACACTGGAGGCGGATCTCAAGGCTGCTGAGCCTTGCCTTATCTTGCAGGACCTCATGATGCCAGGTGTAGATGGCCTAAAGCTTGTAGAAAAGCTAAAGCAAGACCCCGTGTATAGTTCTGTGCCTCTCATTGTTTTGTCTTCTAAGGAGGAGGCTGAAGTCAAGTCTCAGGCTTTTGCATTAGGAGCGAATGATTATTTGGTAAAGCTTCCAAATGTTCTGGAATTGATAGCCCGTATTCGTTATCATACCCAGGCTTACTTTAATTGGCTAGAGCGCAATACCGCTTTTGCAAGGCTCAAGCAAGAGCTGAATGAGGCTGCAAAATATGTGCAGTCTATCCTGCCTTTGCCTCTACAACTAGAAAAAACTTTAACTGTAGACTGGGTCTACGTGCCCTCAGCAGAGCTTGGGGGTGATGCTTTTGGTTATCATTGGGTAGATGAGGACCACTTTGCTATCTACCTTCTAGATGTCTGCGGGCATGGTGTGGGGGCTGCCTTGTTATCCGTATCAGTAATGAATGTTTTGCGGACGCATAGCCTTCCTGCGGTTGATTTTAAAGACCCCGTAGGTGTTTTAAATGGGCTGGATAGGGCTTTTCAAATGTCTGAGCAAAATGGAATGTATTTTACCATATGGTATGGGGTGTATTCAGTCAGCAAGCAGACGCTTGTTTATGCTAATGGAGGGCACCCGCCCGCTCTAATCCTTCAGAATAAGGGATCTATAGAAGAACTCAGTACTGAAGGTTTAATCATAGGGACAGAATTTCACCTGCCGTTCCATCTCAAAAAGCTATCCATCGATGGCCCAGCCACGCTCTATCTATTTAGTGATGGTTGTTTTGAAGTATTTTCCAAAACTTCAAAAGATATCCTAGGCATTGAAGGGTTTAAGCAGATTCTATTACGCCATCAAGGTTCTTCTGATGCATTAAAGGCAATATTGAATGACATTCAGAGATTCCAGGGCCAAGAGCATTTTGAGGATGACTTTTCTCTCCTACAGATTCAATTCAACCCCTATATGGCTGTATGAAAGTTATTTATAAAAATAGGATTTCAGAAGTGGCCAAGCTTGGCCAGGATATTGCACAATTTGGAAAGGAATACAAGCTAGATGAGCAGACGGTTTATACGCTAAACCTCTGCCTAGAAGAAATTATTAGTAATATTATTCTTTATGGCTTTCCAGATTCAAAAGAACACACTATTAGTCTGGATATACATTACCAAGCTGAGCCTGCTCAAGTCCTCATGCGTATAGAAGATGAAGGGATAGCCTTTAACCCCTTACAGGATACTCCTTGCCCGCCCTTAGAATCGTCTTTAGCAGAAAGAAAGCAAGGAGGTCTCGGGTTGTATTTGGTTAAAAAGCTGATGCATTCTATCCTGTATGCTCGCGAAAATAATGCTAATATCCTGAAAATTATCAAGTATTTATGATCCGATTTAAGATTCGAAAGCTTTTTTATAGGGTTTGCCTAGTTTGCCTAAGCGCCTGCATCGCTCTAGGGCAGCTGCCCCTTAGGGCTGATTTAGGCTTGCCGCAGAGCTTGGATGCTGCATGGGTCTTGCGGGATGTACACGCTGTGGGCCCCTTATATACGGATCTACTCCGGCGATTTATCCCCGGGCAAGCCTTAGAAGAAAGCTTGCTGAGTTACCTGCTGGACCTGGGCTATCCTGATTTTGAGGACTTAAGTCCGCAAAGTCCTATAGGCCTTTTTTTGGGTAAAAAAGAACCGCATCGTGCTTCTAGATTGGCTTTTATTGCCCTAAAGCTAAAAGAGACTAGCTCTCTTAGGGATACCTTAGCCCAGCAAGGATGGACAGTGTACCACCGCCAAGGTTGGTCTTTTATCAGTCTAGCAGCAGCTGATAGCTTTAGCCAAAATGAGGATAAAGACGCCTGGCTGAGCTATCTTAATGCTCCACAAACGGAAGATATCTCCTGCTTGTTTTCTTGCGAAGGCCTAGAAGGAGAGATGCAAGCCTTGTATCACTTCCTTCTTCAGAGCTTTGCCCCTAGTGTGATACAAGATACTGCAATACTCTACGAAAACAGGCCTTTGGCTCTGGTCCTAAAGCAGGAAATCCGTTCTTTGGAAACAATTAGGCTTTGTCTTAACTATGTGACTTCAGAGGATAGGCTAGACATCACTTCTACCCTGAAGGCCCGTCCAGGTACAGCCCTAGCAGAATTTTTTGCTAAGGCCCAAGCAAAAGAGCTCTCTTTTTTAGACCTGGAGGACCCTCCAAGGGCATTTTTTAAAGCGAATTTAGCTATCCAGCCACAGAGTTTAGTCACTTATCTGAATTACTTGCAATCTAAGGCTTTGGCCTTAGACAGTTTGAGCCTAGCAAGCTCTGGGCAAGGCTTTGGCGCAAAGGGCTCTTCTTGGCTGACTTTGGGTTTACAAAGCTTAGCCTCCTTTGAAAGAGCCTGGAATGGTCAGAGTCTTTTATATTGCTTTTACCCTCATAACAATGATCTGGGCCTTGGGTTTAGCGTCTTAGATTTTACCCTCTTTCAGGGAGGAGCCTTTACCCAGGCAGAGGTGTATGCTATAGCCCAAGGCCAGGTGTCGTATCTGCCAGCTTTCTGGCAAAGCCTAAGCCCCGATCAAGATCAGATCATCCATGCGAACTTGACGCCTTCTGCCTTAAAAGTAGGAGATTGTTTCTTTCATGCTTTAACGTTTCAGGCTCAGGCTAAAGGAGATAATAAGGCATCCCGGGATTGCACCCTTTACAGTGGGAGCACAGAAAACTACGGCATTTTTACCACCCATACGGATGGGTTAGCAGCTATGGTGGAGAGTCTGGATTTTCCTGCATCTCCTCAAGTTACAGAAGCTACTCAGCCTTGTCTCATCCGGGCTGATTGCAATCTGCTTGCCTGGTATAAGCGAGGGCCTAGCCTAGAAGCTCTTCGTTTGGCTCCAAAGACCTTTGTTACTAAAGGGGAAGCCAGCTTAGATACTGAGGGCTTAAAAATAGCTATTCATCTACCTTTGCGGGCATTGGAGCTCATCTTTTTGTCTCCCCACAAGGAACAACCCTTGGATCTAGGCGCTCCGAGTATAGCTCTTTCTCAGCCATCGGAAAAGCTCTTGACGGAAGCTCAGGAAGAGTCAGACTAGGGGGTCTTGTTTCATCGTATGCGTCCAGAACTAGAACTCTTACAAAGCCTCATTGCTAGCTGGGAGGAAAGGCCCTCTTGGGATGATTATTTTATGGCAGCCACACTTCTTCTGGCTTCGCGCTCACCTTCAGACCGCTTACATGTAGGCTGCGTCCTGGTCTCTCCCCAGCCCCACCCGCATAGGATTATCGCAGCTGGCTACAATGGCTTTTTGCCTGGGGCTCCGCACCACCCAAGAGTAAGGGATGACCATGAGCTTTCTACTGTACACGCAGAGCAAAATGCCGTGACGGATGCAGCCAGGAGAGGCACTTCTCTGGATGGGGCTACAGCCTATATTTCCCACTATCCTTGCATTCATTGCTTTAAAATTTTGTCCGCCTCTGGAATAAAGAAGATCACATACCTTTCGGATTATAAAAATGACCCCTTTGTGGAGGCCTTAGCAGCAGAAGCCAGTATAGCAGTCGTGCAGCATGTCTTTAAAAAACCGTTGCAAACTGAAAGCTAGACAGCTGAGCTAGGTCTTATTGCTTACTAAGGCTGTATCCTGAGTACAGGATAGGACCTAAAAAGCCCTGGGTGAGTCTTTGAATAGACCTCTTGCATAACCCTTGTCTTTTGCTCTCTGGGTTCGTTCAGGCTTCGCTCTGCGAGCTACGCCCGACACGCCAAATGGTAAGCTTTCAAGCAAATTAACAAAATTTTCCTGCCCAGAAACCAGGCTTCGCTCTATGAGCTACGCCCGGCAGGCCAACCAAGATAATACGTGGTTCTGCAAGAGATCTAATGGGTAAAGAGCGTAGGCTATAGGAAAAATGATCATCTTTTAGACTTGAAATAGGGACAAAAGTTCTGAAAATCAGGGATCATTATGGAAAAAACTTTTCTTATCTTTAAGCCCGATTGCATATTGGGGCAGCATTTTGGAACGGTGATAGAGCGTCTTAGTCGCCCTGGCTTTAAGTGTGTGGCTCTTAAAATGGCGCAATTGGACGAAGCTATTTTAAGGACCCACTATGCTCACGTTGCGGATAAGCCTTTTTTCCCTGAAATTGTAGGATTTATGACGGAGTCTCCTGTGATTATGGCGGTATTGGAAGGAGAGCAGGTGGTTCAGGCGGTGAGAGACCTTCTGGGCCCTACAGACTCTAAGGCTGCTCCTAAAGGTACCTTGCGTGGAGATTTGGGTACAGACAAGATGCGCAATATCCTGCATGCTTCGGATAGTGTAGAGGCTGCCAGCAAGGAAATTGCCCTCTTTTTTAAGAGTGAAGAAGTTTTTTCCTACTAAGAGCACCCAAAGAAGCGCCTATAAAGATAGAATCAGCAAGACCTGGATACATAGGACATAGAGTGTAGGCATGCCCACTAAAATACCCTACTTTTATTTACTAGGCCTTAGAAAGCTATGTATAGGCTAGGCTGTATGGAGAGAGTAGTCATTCAAATTTTAGAACTGTGAAGCTAAAGCCTTTGGGGCTGAGTCCTGAGAGAGTTGAAAAAGCGGTCTTATCATTTTGCCCCCTAGAGCAAGCAGGAAAGCTTTTGGAGCGGAGAAGCTGTTAAAAAGGTCCAATGAAAGAGCAAAAAAGGGATATCGCTACTGCTGGAGTGACCTCTACTTGAGGCGTACAAAGGGCAGTCAGCCTTTGGGATGGGTCTAGAGCTTGCAAGGAAAAGAAGGCTTTGGCCAGCTAATGAGCTAGGTAACCCTTCAACAAATGTCTTTCAAGGGAGGGCCTTGTAGGTGTGGAGGAAAGAGGCAGTGAGGGAGTTTGTGAGTACTCATCAACACAGCGGAAGGATCCTTAATGATGAGGCTTGAGATTTTTAGGACCTTATACCTCAGCTATGAGAGCTTGGCTCGTATGAGGAGTCAGGCTAGGGGGGGGAGGTTTCTCTGGAAGGGATTTTGCTCTAAGGCTTTTTTTAAAGGTAGGCAAGATTTCCTCTTGGAGATAGACAAGGCCTGAGGTTTCATCATGAAAGCGGCCATCTAGCTGGGCCTCAAAGCAAAGCTTTAGGATTTGAGAAAAGAGAGGATGCGGCTCGTGCC
>CAZEFS010000079.1:0-5574 GCA_964511545.1 uncultured Opitutales bacterium | reverse complement strand
AGGCAAGGGTAGAGTCTATAAATCGGTCGCTCAGGACGATTTTATCTGCTTTTAAAGCAGGCAGTATGACTTCGCCTACCAGCTGGGCTCTACTGGCTGCAAAGAGTAAGAGTTCTGCTTCATTCCCTATGGGGTACTGCGAATTTTTTAAGATGGGGCGCATGGCTTCTCCAAGGCTGGTGCCCCCTGGCTCTCGGGTGAGAAGGAAGGGCTTTTGAAGCGCCTCTAGGCGTTGGGCAAGCAGGGCTATCTGCGTGCTTTTCCCACACCCATCAGCTCCCTCAAAACTGATAAAATACCCCCTTCTCATAGGTTTTACCTGTGCTTAAAGTCTCTTTCAGTATCACGCTGTATCGCTTTATTTTTGAGGTCTCCTCGCTTGTCATGCAGCTTCTTACCCCTAGCTAGAGCGATTTCGATCTTAAATAAGCCTTTTTTAGGGTACAATTTTAAGGGAATAAGCGTATACCCACCCGCCTGGGTTTCAAAAACAACGCGATCGATCTCTTTTTTGTGGAGCAAAAGGACTCTTGGCCTAGCCGGCAAGTGGTTTTCACGATTTCCGAAGGTATATTCGCTAATATGGGCCTGAAAGAGCCAAGGGATGCCCTTGATTATTTTTACAAACGCATCGTTGATTTGTGCCTTGCCCTGGCGGATAGATTTTACCTCTGTCCCCGTTAAAACTAGGCCTGCTTCTAGCCTTTCCTCTATAAAATAGTCATGAAAGGCCTTTGCATTTCGAATTTCCGTATAGCGTAGTTCTTTATTTTTAGCAGCGCCCACAGGAAATTTTTTTGCGGTCTTAGGCAGCTGTCGGAAGAGACGTATCTTCTGCCTGATACAATTCGTAAGAGATCTTTCCTTGAATAATCTCTAAAAGCGCTACATCCTCTAGTTCTAGCTTGCCTAAAGACTCTACCAGGGGCTCCATCCCCTGTTTCAGCTGCTTCATGCGCTTAGAAACTAGATTTACCAATATATTTGGGTTTTTTATTACCTTGCTTGCTTCTCTAAGAAGATCATCTTTCATGGGAAAAATATTTAGAATTTCCTCTAGCTTGAGACAAAGCCCCCTAGCTAGCAAGCTCTAATTTCTCAAGTTTGGTCTATCTTTATCTTTATGTTACCCAGTACTTTGCCATCTTGAATTTTCAGTAGGGTTTAGAGTGTTTTCTTACTCTGTTAGCTTCTGGGGTAAGGGTGGTAGAGGCTTTGCTACTTTTACCTCTACTAGTTTGCCTTCTTTTATATCTAGGTTAAGCTCCTGAAATACCGCAGACATCCCTTCAGCCAGCTTTTCAAACTGACCGGCCCTTAGGGTACGTAGATTGAGTTTTAAAATATCGTCTTTGATATCTTGCATTTTCAGGCCTTGTTTGCCTGTAAAGCGATCATCAAAGTAGGCGCAGAGTTTTTGTTCTGGGGGACTTAGAGGCAGTTCATTTAGCCTTTCTAAGCTCCCGTCTAACCTTGCTCGTAGACCGAAGGCCTGGAGGACTTGCTGGTCTTGCTCCGTTAGGGCATGGGTATCTAGTCTGTCTAGGAGGGCCTTGGTATCCGAAGGCGTCGATTCCTGATTCTCCATAAACCGTTTTAAAATTTCATCGCGTGAAGAAGTCTTTAGCGCTTCAGGCGTAGCTAAGCTATCAGTTAGAGGATTATAGGCGAGTTTTAGTCTGTCTAATAATTCTAAGTCTTCTAGCGTTGAAGTCCCCTCTTTATATCGAGAGATGAGAGCCTTGGTTGAAAGAGGAGAAGGAACGGTAGAAAGTCCAGGCGCTGCATTCCGTTCGGCTAATTTTTTACCATAGGCATGGTAGTCTGCATGACGGTCTACTCCTTTTTTAAGCATACCGCCTGTTAGGGTATTCAATTTACCTATCCCTGCTTCCAGGATGTACTTTCGGAAGAAGCGACTTCCTCGCAAAATGCGCTTCTGTTCTGGGCTCGTAGTATTTTTTACTGTTTTTCCCAGCACAGTATTATTTTTTAAGACTGCTCCAGCCTTACCTGCCCCTTTCATGGCTAGCATAGCTGGCAACATAGGGATTTGTTGTGCAGTATTGAAGCCTTTCAAAGCATCTCCAAAGAGGGTCATGATATAAATGATATATCATTATCATTTATAGATCAATCCCAAAACCTTCAGGTAGCACTTATGAGGCTTTAGCTATCGCTTGTAGAATGGTATGGGTTTGGGCATGGGCATGCTGTATGCAAGAGCTTAGAGCAATGCCTCTAATGTAGTTTCCACTAAAATGCAGGGTTGGGAAATCTTTAGAGATCACCATTAGAGTGTTCTCTAAGGTTCGCTGACTAGAGTAGGTGTATTGAGGGATGCCATATTTCCAAAAAGTATGGTGCTTAAAGCAGCTTTGGGCTTCGGGATAAATGAGCCCTAAGGTAGCAAGGTTCGAGAGCGTTAGGCGCTCGAAAATTTCTACAGACATTTCAGCATATACCCTGGCTCTCTCCCCCCCTGCAAAAGCTGCTAAGCTGATATAACCCTCTGGTGATCGGTTAGGAAAAATATTGGAAGTGAACAATGCTCCTAAGATGCTGAAATGTTCGCACGCAGGGGTTAAAAACCCAAAAGCCCGAGGCATATGCTTAAAATAACGTTTTTCTATCCCTAGGCTTAAGCAACCGATGGGTGCATAGAGATCTACCGAGGCTAGCTCTTGTACTTCTCTTTTAAGGAACTTATCCCCAAAAGGGAGGGTCTCTAGTTTGTAATTAGGAATAGTGACCCATAGGTGTTTGTACTCTGCATAACGAGGGTATTTGCTTGCTGGGATGTACGAGCTTACAGACCATCGTTTTGTCTTCCTATCATGCACTAGGGAGGATAACTTTACTTCATAGTGTAAACGAGATCCTAAGGCTTTTACTAGGGCTGATGGTAGGGTAAATAAGCCTTCCTTAAAGGAAACACTAGCCGGTGCTTTTTTATGCAATCCTTTTCTTAAAACATGAAGGAGTAAGGACTTTCGCTTCTTTTCAAGCCCTGAGGCTAAGTCAAAGAGTTTGGGAAAGCTATACTTGAAAGACAGCTCCGAGGGTACACCTCCATAAATACCAGCTACAAAAGGATCTATCAGATAATCCACCACTGCTTGCCCATAACGTTCAGCAAAGTACTGGCCAAGCGTTAGCTGTTCAATATTCTCGAAAGGGGGTGTTATGACTTCAGCGAGTATACGTAGCTTTTCCTTACCCGTTAAAAGAGGACTCTGAATAAATTGCCATAGAGTTTTAGGTAAGGAAAAGAGGGTTTTATTCCTGACTATGAGTCTATCAAGCCCTTCAGGTGGGAAAAGCATCTGGTCTTCTATTCCCAGGTCTTGTATCAGTTTTAGAATGCAAGGGTGGCTGAGCTGTAAGGTATGGGGCCCTAGTTCAGATAGGAAACCGGTTTCACTTCTGTGGCTTTGTATAAGGCCGCCTGGGTGGTTCCCACTTTCAAAAAGATCGACGTCTAGTCCTGCTTGTTGCAGATAGAATGCGGCACACAACCCACTAAGCCCAGCTCCTATTACAAGGACATCCTTTTGGGGAATAGCCCCAGAGCTTTGCTGAATGTCAAAATAGGATTCATAAGGTCGATGCATCATGGTATGTCAATAGGCTAAAGCGGTATTATAACGTTTTATAGAGGCGAGAGCTGAGGCTCAGCATCACTAGCATAGGTAGCCACGCAGCTAAGCCAATAGGAATCATAGCTCCCTCTCCGAGCCGTGTACAGACTGAAAGTAAAAAATAATATAAAAAAACCAAAGCTACAGTTTTGCTCATCCCAATCAAGGGATTGGTCCGCACTCCGCTAATGGTAAACGGTATACCCACCGCTAGGATCACTAAGCAGGAGAAAGGATGAGCGAGCGCATTTTGCCTAGCCATCTGGTAGGCAAGGGCCTGAGGGCTTTTAGACTGCACAGGGTTGTAGTGCAGCAGCAGCTCTAACTCCCTATAAGATAAATCTTGGATGCCTTTTTGAGAAGCTTCCATGACATGGGGTGTTTCACTCCAGCCTTCATAGCGTTTTTCAGCGAAATATTGAGAATAAATGGGCTCTTGGGTCACAGCGTCAAACCGCAGTTCTCGGCCTTCTTGCAGTACCCAGGTTTGGCTCTCCGTTTCAAAGTAGACTTCTTTTGCCAGGATGCGTTCTCGTTCATGCCCCTTTTCATCCTGAATATAGAGGCTAAGGCCATAGCCCGTTTGGGTGTATTGGCTAAAGCGGTTAAAAAACCAGAGCCGATGATGGAGTTTGTTGTAAAAACTTAAGTTATAGATCAGCCCCACCGTTTCCTTAGCTTGCTTATGGGCCTGGTTTTGAAAGCGTAAGGTCTCATAAAAATGCCTCGCTCCCTCGACAGATTGAGGGATCAAGTACGCATTCAAGTAAAACAGCAGGCCTCCTAGGCCCGCCCCTACTAGCCATAGGCAGCGTGTGATACGAAGCACATGCAGGCCCGAGGCTCGCATCGCTGTAATTTCATGGTTTCTGTGTAAAATCCCTAAAGTATAAAGGATAGACGCCATAAACGCTAGCGGCAAGATCAGTGGTAAAAAAGAGGGCAACAAAAGGCCATAGTACCGCACAATAGCAGGAGCCTTGGCCCCAAGTTGGATGAGATCTGGCAGGTCATTATACATGTCTTCCAGAAGGATGAGCCCGACAGTCAATCCTAGGCAAATCATGAAGGCCTTGAGCCATTCGCCAAAAATATGCCTATCTATAATTGAGAAGCAATAAAACATAAAAGAGAAAATTCGCCCTAGATATTATAAAGTGTGAGGAATTCTAAGCGGTGCTTGGGCTAAAACAACCATTGTTTATGATTAAGTACAGGCTACGCAAGCAGCAAGCACAAAGTGTAAAATGCATTGAATTTATCTTGTATCCTCCTATATTTTTTTAAAAAACTCTAAGCACCCACTCAGAAAAGATCCAGCGTGACTACATTTTCAATATGCCGTGTTTGAGGAAAAAGGTCGAAGGGTTGTACCGCTTGCAGCTTGTAGCCTCCTTCATTGAGATAAGCAATATCGCGGGCCTGGGTATCCGGCGCGCACGAAATATATACCAGGCGGCTGGGGCGCAGCTGCAGCAACTGGTCTAAAAAGAGTCTGTCACAGCCTTTACGTGGGGGGTCTATGATCATCGCACTTTCCGCTCCTTTACAATCCAGGCTTGCAAAGAGGCTTTCTGCCTTTCCTTGGGTGAATGTACAGTTAGAAATGCCATTGAGCTTTGCGTTCGTTTGAGCCAAGTTTACAGCCATAGGGCTTAGCTCTACGCCATATACGCTTTCAAAAAGAGCACTCCCAGCTAGGGCAAATACACCCACTCCACAATACGCATCGATGAGATATCTAGCGTTTGTTGCGCTTGCTTGGCCTAGGGTGTAGTCAATGAGTGTGCCTAGAATGAAGGGATTATTTTGGAAAAAATCCCCAGCCACAAACTGGTATTTCAGTTTCCCTGAAGGCGTGTTAAGCGTGCTTTCCAATACAGCATTAGGATCGGTACACACGCCTGTTTCACTAGCTCTTAGCAGGAGAGTG
>CAZEFS010000078.1:269-5586 GCA_964511545.1 uncultured Opitutales bacterium | reverse complement strand
CTGGAAACCCTCAGCACCCTCCACAATACGGTAGACCTCATGGGTACTTTCTAGCTTATGGTTCAGGTCTTCTATCGCATTACGAATTTGGCTTGCAGTCAGCAGCGTAGGGACTAGGCCAGCATAGGAGGGGTTGTCCTCGGTTTCATGCACCCGTTCAGCATGGTAGAGGGTAATGAGGTTTTGTATGGTTTTGACCGAAAGTGGCTCAGACGTAGAGAGTAAGAGGCTCTTTAAAAAAGAATAAAGATCAAAGCTAGGCATGAGAAGTCTGGACAAAGGGCTATTTTTGAATAGCCTATATAAGCTAAATACTTTACCTTTCAAAAACGAGCCTTTTTCATAGACCGCTTCATAAATCAAAAGGCCTAATGAGCAACTCCTAGACCCCTGAGTCAGCATTCTTTTAACCCTCAATTTTATCCCTATGTCCTGGAATTGGTATAAACAGTATAGCCTCCACCTCCCTCAGCTTTCATTTAGCCTAGACTGTAGTCGCACGGGCGTCGATACTGCCTTTATTGAGGCCATGAGCCCAAAGCTCCAAAAGGCCTTGGATGACAGTAGAGAGCTAGAGCGCGGAGGCTTTGTGAATATAGATGAAAATCGCCAGGTAGGCCACTATTGGCTACGGTCTCCGGAAAGAGCACCGAATGCTACCCTAAAGCAAGCTATAGAACACCTGCATGCAGATATTCAGTCTTTTATAAAGGAGATCCATGAGGGCCGTCTTGTGGGAGCGACAGGGCCTTTTCGTTACTTGCTTTGCATAGGAATTGGAGGATCTGCTCTAGGGCCTCAGTTTGTAGCAGCTGCCTTAGGCAAGGGTAAAGCAGACAAGCTCAAGCCTTATTTTATAGATAATACGGATCCGGATGGGATAGACCAAGTCTTAGATAGCCTAGAAGGAAAGTTAGGCCAGACGCTCTGTATAGTCACCTCCAAGTCTGGGGCTACGCCAGAACCTAGAAATGCTATGCTAGAAGTGGAATCAGCTTATAAACAGGCACAGCTAAACTTTGCAGACCATACGCTTGCTATTACCAGCTTAGGAAGCCAGCTAGATCAGCATGCTAGGGCTCAAAAGTGGCTCAAAACCTTTCCTATGTGGGATTGGGTCGGGGGCAGAACGAGTGAGCTGGCTGCTGTAGGCCTCGTACCTGCAGCCTTACAAGGAATAGACATTCAAGGCCTCCTAGCAGGGGCTAAGGCTATGGATGCCCAGACGCGGGTAGAAGATGTATTCAAAAACCCGGCCCTGATGCTCGCCTTAGCTTGGTACAAAGCAGGAAACGGAAAAGGGCAAAAAGATATGGTTTTACTGCCCTATAAGGATCGCTTGCTCTTACTGTCTCGTTATTTGCAGCAGCTCATCATGGAGTCTTTAGGCAAGGAGGTGGACCTTCAAGGTACTACCGTGCACCAAGGTATCGCTGTGTATGGGAACAAAGGCTCGACAGACCAGCATGCCTATGTGCAACAGCTACGAGACGGCCTAGATAATTTTTTTGTAACCTTTATAGAGGTTTTAAAAGATAGGGAAGGGATTTCTCCAGACATAGAGCCTGAAATTACGAGTGGAGACTACCTACAGGCTTTTCTGTTAGGGACGCAAGAGGCCTTGTCTCAAAAAGGACGCCTATCTTGTATGCTGACTATACGAGAAGTCAGCCCTTTTTCTATAGGTCTTCTCATTGCTCTATATGAAAGAGCGGTCAGTTTTTATGCGAGCTTTATAAACATCAACGCCTATCACCAGCCAGGAGTAGAAGCAGGCAAGAAAGCAGCTGCTAGTTTTTTAAATTTGAAAAAGACTGTTATAGCCTATTTAAAGGCCCAGACTCCAGCTGCCTTTTCTGCTGAGGCCATAGCCATGGAGCTCTCATTAGGGGAAGAGCATATAGAGGCTATTTACAAGCTTCTAAAACATGCTGCCGCGAACACTCAGACGCATGTCTTTGAGAAGGATGCAGCTTCCTTTTGGGAGACGCAGTTTTATTATAAGGCCTAAGAGCAAGCCCCAAAACGATTATAGTACGTTTTTCTAGATATCATACTGTAAGAGAGCACAGGATATTCTCAGTTGTGGCTTGCAAAAATAGAGAGAGTTTCTAAGGCTAGCTAAAAATTAAATTTCATTATGCCGCATCGTATCCTCAGGAAAGCGTTTCCAGCCGTGTATGATATGTTCATCGCTCTTATGTGCGTACCGCTAAGCTACGCCTTGCGATTTGACCTAGACTATATTTCAGGCCATATCAGCTATATCTTGGTAGGTGCTGGGCTCTATTTGGCTACCCTTTCCATTTTTATGGTGGTCCTAAGGGTCAATACAAGAGTGTGGAAGTATACCTCTATTCCAGATGTTTTAAGCTTGGGGGGGGCTATTTTTTTGAGCGTGAGCCTCTGGTACCCTTTGGTGAGTTATTTTAAAGAGACACCCTACGCGATTCACCCTAGGTCGATTTACTTTGTCGTCTTAGGTTTGTCCTTAGTGTTTTTATGCGGAGCCAGGGTTTTGGCTAGGCTGTATCATGAATTTTATGGGCATAGTGGAGGGCCTTCCCAGCCTAAAAAACTAGTTTATCTTGTAGGGGATGTCTCGGTGATTGATAAGACGATAGTATTTCTTAGAAAATCCTTCAGCGTCCATTACGTTCCTATAGGTATTATCCTGACAGAGCCTCGTTATTTAGGAAAGGCTATACGAAACGTTCCTGTTGTAGGAAGCCTGGAAAACTTGTCTGAGGTTTTTGCGAATAATTTAAGTGAAAAAGTAGAGCTAGCTATTTTTATAGATAGTAAACCCAAATACAGCTATGAGCCAGAGGTGTTTCAGCGCTTTATGGCTCAGGGGATACCTACTTTATTTTTACCTACCCTGAGCTCTATTACTCTCAAAGACAATAAAAACCAAACTGTAGTCGAGCGAATAGACTATGATCTCTTGCTTCGCCGCACAAACTATGTCATGGATCCTGAGCGCAAGTCGCGTTTATTGTCACAAAAAACAGTGTTAATTACCGGTGGTGGGGGTAGTATTGGCTCTGAAATTGTTCGTCAAATTGCCTTACTAAATCCAAAAGAAATTGTGATTTTGGATAATTCGGAATATTTCCTTTACTTGATTGAAATGGAGCTCAGCCGCAAGCTCCCAAATATCAAAAAGGTAGCCGTCTTAAGCGATGTGAGAGACTTTACTAAACTGTGCCATGTCTTTCATAAATATAGCCCATCGATCGTATTTCATGCAGCGGCTATCAAACATGTTCCCATGGCAGAAGAAAACCCAGATTATGCCTTTGAGGTCAATGTCTTGGGTACCAAGAATATCATAGAGGCTTCTATAGAGGCAAAGGTGGACCTCATGGTGCTCATCTCCACCGATAAGGCGGTAAACCCTACGAGCATAATGGGGGCTACCAAGCAAATGGCGGAGATGCTCTGCGCAGCTCAGTCTTCCTCAAGCCAAGGCCCTACCCAATTTTTGTCCGTACGCTTTGGAAACGTCATAGGGTCCAATGGATCGGTTTTGCCTTTATTTGAAAAGCAAATCGATGAAGGAGGCCCTATTACTATCACGCACAAAGAAATGGTACGCTTTTTCATGACGATTTCAGAGGCGGTAGAGTTGGTCTTGGAATCTGCCTCCATTTCGCTTGCCAAAGAATTGACTATTGAACAGGGGATCTTTGTCTTGAATATGGGAGAGCCTATAAAAATAGCGGATTTGGCTCAGCAGCTCCTCCTCATGAAAGGGGCCCACCTTAAGAATATCCCCATCCAATATACCGGCCTAAGGCCAGGTGAAAAGCTCTATGAAGAGTTGTTTAACGACACAGAAACCGTCTTGGATACAAAACATGACTGGTTAAAAATAGCAGTGGTTAAGCAGCAAAAGCCTAGAGAAGAGGTGCAAAAAGCTCTCCAAGCGCTTCAGCTAGCTGTAGAGGCGAATGATCTAGAAGCCGTCAAAGCCCTGATTAAAAAAACGGTGTACAACTTTCAGGAAAGCCCAAACAGCTCAAACTCTCCCATTGTTAGTCTCTCCTAGCTTCGTTAGCCGTGAGATGCTTTAGCTTAGACCAGGCTTTGGGGGTCTATATCCAGAACTTGATGAATCGTTTTATCAAAAGGGAAGCTAGAGCGTAAGGCGTTGATTTTAGGTAAGACCTGAGAAACATGTTTCACAAAGTACCACAGATGATAACGATAATGGTCCTTGATTTTCTCTATAGGGGCTGGGGAGGGGCCACGGATCTCCAAAATGCTTCCGAGTTCTTTTTCAATAGCTTGAGTCCATTTTTCTGTAAAAAAAATTAGCTTTTCTAGGCTAGGAGAGCGAAAAATGTGCCGAATGAGGTGCCTAAAGGGAGGGTAGTGAAATTCTTGCCTCAGGGCTAATTCTTGGTTTAAAAAGCCATCAAAGTCTGATCTGCGTGCGCATTGAAACGCATCGGTATGGGGGGCAAAGGTTTGGACGACGACTTCTCCTAGCTGCTTACCCCTACCAGCTCTACCCGCTACCTGTACTAGGAGCTGAAAGGTCCGCTCTGCAGAGCGAAAATCCTGCTGGTGTAGGGATAGGTCGGCATCTAGAATGCCTACCAGTGTCACGTGGGGAAAGTCTAGGCCTTTGGTGATCATCTGCGTACCCAAGAGAATATCAATTTTTCCTAATTTAAACTGGGCTAAGACTTCTCTGAAATGATTTTTTTGAACCAGAGCGTCGCTATCTAGACGGGCTAATTTTGCTTGGGGCACCCTATGCTGCAGCATGTCTTCTATCTTTTGGGTTCCAAAGCCACGCCAGTAAATAGTAGGGGCGCTGCACTGGGGGCACGCTTTGGCGACAGGGCAAGCATAGGCGCAGATATGGCAGCGCATGGTCCCTTCTTGTTTATGATAGGTCAGCGTTACGCTACAGTGCTTACAGGTAGCCACCTGGCCGCAGGCAGTACAAAGGAGGCTAGTGGCATAGCCCCTTTTGTTTAAAAAAAGAATGATTTGTTCTTTCTTCTCAATACGGTCTAAGATTTTTGAAAGCAAGAGCCTGGAGAAAATTTCTGACTTGGTGTTAGAGCCTTTTTGCAGCTCTCGTCTCATATCCACCAAGTGCATCATCGGCAGCTTACAAGCATCCACTCTGTGGGTGAGTGTATTCAGCTGATACCCTTTGTAGCGTGTATTGTATAAAGACTCCAGTGAAGGGGTTGCCGAGCCCAAAATGCTGGTTGCTTGATTGAGTTTTGCCCTATAAATAGCGACATCTCTTGCATGATAACGGGGGGCCTCTTCTTGTTTGTAGGCAGGGTCA
>CAZEFS010000078.1:0-259 GCA_964511545.1 uncultured Opitutales bacterium | reverse complement strand
AGACCGTGCCCCGACTACGATTTTTGCTTCCCCACTTAATAAAGAAAACCACGCGTCCAGACGTTCTCCGTCCGATAGGTTACTATGCCACACTACGGTCTTCACTTTTTGGGTATGAAATCGAGACCGAATACGCTCTACCGTTTGAGGCGTAAGGACCAACTCTGGAACTAGGAAAATCACACTGCCACCTAAATTTAAAGCCTCTTGGATGGCCCCTAGGTAGACTTCTGTCTTACCCGAGCCAGTGACGCCATGG
>CAZEFS010000077.1:0-5622 GCA_964511545.1 uncultured Opitutales bacterium | reverse complement strand
AGCTCTGTCCGCAAGCCAAGCTTGATTTCCGCCACCGCACGGGCTACTTTTTGGCTGACAAACTGTATCCCCCGCCGGGGAGATTCGTGGTTATACACTATTGCATTAGCTGCATATAAGCCGTAAGCCGAGCGGTAGATTGTCGTAATGTTTTGCGCAAAGGCCTTAGCTGCCCCGTAAGGTGTGCTCGGGGCTAGAGGGGTCGCTTCAGTTTGAGGACTTATCTTTGTAGCGCCAAAGACCTCACTGCTAGAAGGATAGAGAAACTTTGGAGGGGCATCGAGGTCTCTTAATATCTCAAGCAGCCGCAAGGTCCCCATCCCCACACTATCGAGGGTGGTTTCGGGCAAGTCTAGGCTGATCCTAGGGCTCGATTGGCCCGCTAGGTGGTAAAACTCTGTAGGCTTTGCCTTCTGAATGATGCGCCGAAGGTGCGAACCATCCTCAAAAGAACCCGCGTGCAAAAAAAGCTGCTTGTTCAAAATAGCCTCATCCTTGACCAAGTGGGCAATAGCACTATGCATCAAGCTATCTGGCCTATGCACAAGGCCATCTACCCTATAGCCCTTGGATAACAAAAGCTCACACAAATAAGACCCATCCTGACCGGTAATGCCTGTAATAAAAGCTCGCACGAGAGCCCCCTATATAACAGTTTTTTTTGCATAAAGACAAGCTTGATCTGCACTTCACCCTTGCTTTTTAAAGTAAAACCCTGCAGCATCTTGCCTTCTAGGGAGAGGTGACAGAGTGGACGATCGTGCCTGACTCGAAATCAGGTGTGCCTCACGGCACCGGGGGTTCGAATCCCTCCCTCTCCGCACTACGCCGAGGCTTCGTGCGGCAGGCCGGGCTTGAGGCTTCCCTGTTCGAACTACGTCCCGCAGGCCGGGCTTGTCTCCTGACGTGTCAGGCGAAGCTCAAAGAGCGTAGCCTGAAGGCTTGGCGTAGGGAGATGCCCGACACGGTCGTGCGGCAGGCCGGGCTACTTGGAGTGTGCCCTATAACGTCTATATTTTTAGGCTTCAGGCCTTTATTTATCTTTAGCTCCCTCATAAAATGTTTCATTATCACACAGAGCATAGTGTCAACTTCAGGTTCTCCTTTTAATAATTTTGTCTCAACTTTATCCTACTAGCTTCCTGCATTTTCATTGAATGTATCAACAGTACTGAGCCTATTTCTGAAGGTAAATGAATCTATGTGATTTTAAAAAAGAGAAAAGACTCATTAACCTAAGGATAATAGGAAATTTATTGAATTTTCTTGCGATAGGCGGGATTATCGTCGCTTTTTTAATGGAATAAGAGAGGGGAATAAAGGTCTTTTTTAGAAACCCTATGTCAATCCTTCTGACATCTGGGTTAGCTGGGTTATTATATATAAAATCATATATAATGATGACTCCCCCTGGCTTCAATAATGATTTAGCTTTTTGAATAAGAGCTTTTTGAAAATCCAAATCCAATATGGAGCTTAGTACAGTATATAGAAAAATACAATCAAAAAAATTCTCTTGATATGGAATCTCTAGAAAATTATTACAATCTAAGTGTGCCAGGGTAGGTAAACGCTTTTTAGCTTCTTCAATCCGATTAGGCATAATATCGTTACCGTATAAGCAATTAGGCTCAACGCCCATAGAGTTGAGTATAGTTAGATTACCACCATTTCCGCAGCCGATATCCAAATATTTTTTTGACCTAAAGTCGTCTTTAAAAATTAATCCTAAAGTTTGAGCTAAGAGGGCATATTTTTCACAAGCAGATATATAGTTACAAGGTGAAATAGGTGAATATCTAGAGTGTTGTTCTGTTCTTAAAAAATCACGCTTCTCATATCTTTGCTTGATTAATTCTTTTTCTTTTTCGAGTATATCATCCATACCAATCATCTTATTAAAATGAAGATACCATTTTTCAAGCCTTATGTGCAATCAGAAGAAAAAAATGCTGTTTTAGAAACGCTGGAAAGTGAATGGTTAACCAGTGGGCAACGTTGTAAAAGCTTTGAATTAGCTTTTTCTGAAATGCATAACGCGCCGTATGCTGTTGCGCTTAACTCATGCACAGCAGCCTTACACCTAGCGGTTGCTGCAGCAGGTCTAGAAAGAGGAGATTATGTTTTGGTTCCATCTATGACATTTGCAGCCACAGCAGAGATTCTTTACTACTTAGGAGCTCACCCCATTTTAGTAGATTGTCGAGAGTCAGATTTAACTATTTGCCCAGATGATACTCAAGTTAAATTGAGAAAAGCGCAACGAGAAAATAAAAGAGTGCGTGGTATCATAGTGGTCCACTACGCAGGTAAAATGGTAGATATGGATTGGGTAGACGAACTCAGTCAAAACCATAATCTTTTTGTAGTGGAAGATGCCGCTCACTGCTGCGGCTCTCAATATTTTTCAAAGAAACGGAATCAGTGGTGTTATCAGGGTGAGAGGAGCATAGCGCAATGTTACTCTTTTTATAGTAATAAATGCATTACCACTTGTGGAGAAGGCGGTATGTTATTGACAAACTCCCAAGAGACTGCAGAAAAAATTCGAAGCTTATCACTACACGGTTTATCATCGAGTGCTTGGTCACGTTTTCAAAAAACAGGTAGCCCCCACTATGACATTCAGGCTGCAGGCTTTAAATATAATCTTACGGATGTAGCAGCAGCTATGGGGATTGAACAACTCAAACGTAATACCTATTTGCGTACGGCTCGTAAAACTGTAGATCAAATGTATAGGTTGAAACTTAAGGAGGTAGAAGAAATCAGGTTTCTTGAGAACGAAGATTCTCTTTTCGTACACTCTCATCATCTATGTGTGATTCGTCTTAATACTCGCAAACTAAAACATACTCGAGATGAAATAGTAACAAAACTCAAAGCTGTTGATATTACAACAAGCATTCACTGGAAACCCCTACACCTGCACTCTTTCTATACTAAGCAAGGGTTCTTGAAGGAAGATCTCCCTCGATCTACCGCAATTTTTGAAGAAATCTTGAGCTTACCTCTCTATGCTCAATTATCAGAAGAAGAACTTGAGTATGTTTGTGACAACCTCAAGCAGTGTTTATTATAAAATACTATCAGTAGTATGACTTCTCATTCAGAACAAAAATTATGGGCACATAGCCCTTTGAAACGTCTGTTGGATGTGATTGTCTCAGGAATAATGCTCCTAGTTTTATCGCCCCTGATACTGATTGTAGCATGTTGCATTAGCATCATAGACGGTAAACCTATTTTTTTTTGTCAAACCAGAGTCGGACTCAACGGAAATTTATTTAAACTAGTAAAGTTTCGCTCTATGCGTGACAGTTCTGAGAAAAACCAGGTTCTATCACCTGAAGGAGATAAACGCATTACACGATTAGGCCAGATACTACGCAGCACTAAATTAGATGAACTCCCTCAATTTTGGAACGTTTTAAAAGGAGATATGACTCTTGTGGGTTACAGACCTGAACTTCCTCATTTTGTTGCTTTTTATGGTACAGAAGAAAGGCCCATTTTAAATTTTAAACCAGGCATCGTAGATCCGGCGACACTTGTTTTTGCTAATGAGAGTGAACTCTTATCCTTCGATAACACTGAAGAAGATTATATCAATTTAATTTTACCCCATAAAATTCAACTTAGTCTGCATTACGCAAAAACATCTACTTTTTGGACTGATATCAAATGCTGGATGAACTTATGTATGATGAAACTTTTTAATCCTTTTTTTGTCAAAGCTAAGAAAATTGAGAAGTTTGGTCTTGGAGGATCTTAGTGTATGTGATAAGACATATCGTTGAGACTAAAAAGATTAGAAAAGCAATTTACTAATAAATAAACTCAGAAACATCAGTGGGTCTCATCTTTCATATCCAAGAGGTCACTCAGATCTACGATGCGATAGAAATAGGAGGCTGTGGCCACTCCATCAGACACCCCGCTTAAATGCACCAGGACTGGCATGCTTGAAAAACCACGAGGCACCTTCAGCGCCTTGATTTTTTCCTGCATATCATGGATGATTTCGCTTCTGATTTCTCTCTTACTCAACTTAAACTCACAGACCAGTAGGCTCTGGGTTACCGTTTGAATCAGGTAGTCTATCTGGCAACCCGGCTGTTTGGTAGTTCTCGTTTGCCTATAGGGGCCGTCTAAGACGATATCTTCTATACAAATGCCCATAGCTTTTAAGAGCAGGTGCCGGTTTTGCAGTATTAAACACTCTAGCTGCAAGCCTAGATGCGCTTCAAAACCAGGGATATTTTGTAGACGAAGAGGAGCTTTTCCCCCTAGGGCAATTTTTGGAATTTGCGGCTCTATCATCTTCAGATAAAAACGCATATAAGGATCATTCAGGCGATAAAGGCTTTGCTTAAGAGGTCTTCTTGTCTTAAAAGCCCAAAGCGGCTGCTTTGTTACAAAGCCTGCAATTATTAAATGCTCTAGCATGTCACTTAAAGTCCCACTATGCGTATAGCCAATACTGCTACGGATGTCAGCAAGCGTTTTAGAGCCTTCTTTTAAGGCTTGCATAATTTTTTTATAGGTAGACCCACGGGCATGAAACAAATCATGAAAAATACGATCAAACTCCAAGACGAATAAACCGTCTTTTTTGAAGGCAAGCTGTTGAAGATTGTCCGCTAAGGTCAGCTGAGGGCTAAATTGCTCTAAGTACCAAGGGACTCCCCCTACTATAGACAGAAGCTGGTAAGTCTCATATGCTGAAAGATGCATGCCTATTTTTCTTAAAAGCTCAACACTTTCAGGTATACTCAAGGGATCTAGGTTCAGAGTCAGGTGAATACGTCCAAAGAAAGCTGTACTCTTTAGAATGGTTTCCTCAATCCACGTTGAGATAGACCCGCAAATTACAAACAAGATCGGCTTCTTTTGCTGATCCCACCAGGCCTTAAGCTTAGGGATAAAGCTGGAATCCCCCTCGCCCATCCAAGAAATTTCATCGAATAACACAATGTCTCCTGGCTTGAGGTGAAGGCTCAAATGCTCAAAAGCATCGCTCCAATCTAGAAACGTAAGCGGCGGTACTTTTAATATTAAGGCTAATTGCCTTGCAAAATGATCCCTCTGTTCTTGATCACTGAGACCTTCGTGCGGAGCAAGGCCAGCAAAGCTCAAAAACCTTTGATGCTTTTGCCTGCTGGCAAACTCTGCAATCAAACGACTTTTGCCGATCCTACGCCGGCCCTTGATAACGATGAAAGATGGTCTTTTCCTCGCGTACAAGACCTTTAGCTGCTCTAACTCTGCCTGACGGCCAATAAAAGTATCTTTTTTCATAAGGCTTATGCTCAAAATGGTGAAAAGGCTATCTTGAGCAGAGAGGTAAGTCAAATTAAAATGCTCAAGATGGTGAAAATGCTATCTTGAGCATGAAGAATAAGGGGAAGTCTTTTAGAGATAGATAGCCTTAGAGCTTATAAAGCTTCCTGAGCCTCTCCTAGCCTTTTAACTAACGCAGGTCTAAAACGGATGCTCTGCCAAAAGCTCCTCAGGCTTCCAAGGCTTAGTACGCTGGGTTTCGGCCCTCAGCTTGGTGACGAGCTCTTCAGGAACGGCTTCTGCTTTGTTCGACCAGGCTTGGCGAATATAGGAGAGCAC
>CAZEFS010000076.1:0-5625 GCA_964511545.1 uncultured Opitutales bacterium | reverse complement strand
CGCTCCTGCCGATTTAGGTCTTTATAGGATTGGGCACGGGTATAGCCTCGCTCTAGGGCCAACTGACTGAGCCTTGTGTGTTGGCCTAAGCCCGTTTCTAGGACAAGGAGTCCTCGTCTAGGGCTTAGAAAAGGGAAGGCCTCTTGAATAATAGTTTCAAGGCAAGCAAGGCCCTCGTTTTCAGCAACTAGGGCGGATTTAGGCTCAAAGATGCGGACTTCAGGCTGGGCCTGTTCCCATTCTGTTTGAGTTAAATACGGGGGGTTGGAAACGATGAGATCAAAACTCTTCTGAAGCTTTTCACACCAATTAGACTGCACGAGCTCTATTTTGGAGCTAAGGCCGTTAGCTTGTATATTTTCCTGAGCCAAACTGAGGGCGGTTTCGCTGTAGTCTATAGCCAACATTTTAGCCTCTGGAAAAGCCTGGGCAAGAGCGATTGCAAGCGCCCCTGTACCCGTGCCTAAGTCTGCCATGCGCTGAGGCAAAGGAGAGGTTTTATAATAGTCTATCAAAAGCTCATACAGATACTCGGTTTCGGGCCGTGGGATGAGCGCACGGGCATCTGTTTTGATAAAAGCTTTAGCAAACTGAACTCCGCCCACGATATACTGCCAGGGCTCAAAGGTCGCTCGCCTTTTCACCAAAGGGCGCAAACGATCCAGAAGATCACGTGAAAGCAGCTTATGAAAATCAAGGTATAAATCCAGCCTTTTACAATTTAAGACATGAGAGAGCAGGAGTTCTGCCTCTAGCCTGGGTTTTTCTAGGCCTTTTTGGGTAAAAAAATCGGTAGTCTTATGTAATATATCGCTTAAGGGCTGCTGCATGGAAAGAGAAAAGGCCTGTATTTAGGCTTGATACGGAAGGTCCGTCAAGGTTTTTTGAAATAGGGTTCATCTCTCTTTTTGACTACGCCGGGGCTAGGGCGTAATTTCATTTGCCAAAGCCCTACGGCTGCGGTGTAATTTTAGCTTTTCCCTCGCGTAGGGGGGGGGTAAGTAGAGGATTTCTTCTTTTTTAAAAAAAGAAGGCTCAATCCACCTTTTTTTAACCCATTTTGATAATAAAAAATCCTTATAGACTGAGGTTTTTGAACCTTAGCTAAGATTAGGGGGGAGGGGGGTGCCCCGCCTTCCCTACTCCATTTTTACTACACTGTCTCCTTACGTTAAAACTTTAGGCTACACTCTATGAGCTACGCCCAACAGGCGGATGACACTCCTAGCTCTAAGTTCGCTTCAGGGGGGCTTGTCGGGCGTAGTTCGTAGAGCGTAGCCTGAAAGGGGGGGACTCTTTCTTCTTCATCTTAAAAAAGTGGTGAAAACATCTTTTTTTAAAATGAGCTTGCAAAAACTGAGAAGGCTGACTTGAATGTAAAAGAACAAAAATAAATTATAGGTTCCGGTATATAAAAGTTGAAGAAAAAAGTCAAGCCTAAAATTTCAGAAAAATGAAGACCTCTTACCGATGTACTTCCTCATACGCTCTTTGAGCTAAGGAGGATGGGTCAGGCTAATAGAGCTTAAAGCCAGGATTACGCCCAAGCCTCTTGACTCTCAACACGTCGGGCGGCAGGCCGGTTAAAGCACATGTACAAAACTTTCCTGCTAAGAAAACAAAATACGTGGTTTCGAAAGAAGTCTAATGAGATCCTTATTTCAACTACGCCGAGGATTTGCTTTTGAAGTCATATCTATACGTAAGAGCGAAAGAATTCTCAAGAAGATTTTTTGAGGAGAGATGAGCTCAGTAGGAGGAAGAGACATGCGACATGCGAGAAGGGGGACTCTAAAAATGTCTTTTACAAAATGCTCTTCCTGAGCCAGTCTTAAGATATGCTTCAAATTTTCGTGCTTTAGATTTATCCCTAAAAGCTATGTAGGCAATCAATTTCCAGGGTTTAAATTTATTGGTATGAATTGATTTTCCGGAGTTATGATCGTTTAATCTGCGTTCTACATCAGTGGTAATACCAACATAAAAATACTCAGAACTAATTTCACTTTGGATAGAATATACAAAATGCATATAAGTTAGACCTTACCGAGGCTTCTTGGTAATATAAACATCACGCCATAGCTTGCCATCGCGCCTTGCGCTATGGCGGAACGACGGCGGATAACAAGTTGTGTTAAGCATATGCAGTATACTCGATGGGGTTTGTTCGCCTTCGCTTTTTAAGCTTCAGGCTACGCTCGTTGAGCTACGCCTGACACGGTCGGGAGACAAGAGGCTTCGGAGTAATATCACGCCATAGCTTGCCATCGCGCCTTGCGCTATATCTGAGCGAAGCCCAAAGCTCGTAGAGTGTAGGGGGGAGAGCGACGTGTCAGGCATCTCCCTACGCTTCTAACTACGTTGAAGCTATGGGAGATAAAAAGCTCAGCCTGGCGCCCAAAGCCTTGGCCTGCCACCCGAAGCTCAACGAGCGAAGCCCGAAGCCTGGCGTGCCGGGCGTAGTTCAACGAACGAAGCCTGGCGGAGAGAGCGGGATTTGAACCCGCGAGACCCCTTTTGGAGGTCTACCTTCTTAGCAGGAAGGCGCTTTCGACCACTCAGCCATCTCTCCTTAAAAACTGAATAAGAAGACCTTGGGGAAAAATTTCCCAATCGTCAAGCACGGAGCGCTTAAAAACAAAACTTTTACTTCAAAGTCTAAGAAGAGAGAGACTCTGGGCAAGTGCAAGTATCTCTATTCAAAACAACTCACAGGGTCTCAAGTTTTTTAAGCCTACACCACTTTTACGCCCACAAAGCATGCCCCTGTCGAGAAAAGTTGATTGTCCCACTACTGTCTAAACTACCACAAGTTCAGTAAGCCTTCTCACTCCCCTTCTCTTCTACTGCTGCTGGAGCATGGTTTTTAGGCCAGTGGAAATGCTGTTGGCTGCACTGGTAAAAAGGGAGGTCATATACTCGATGTCATTCATATCTTTTTGTAGCTTTAGAAGCTCAGTGGGGCTAGTATCACTTCCTATACTAGCAGCCTTTTGGTCAAAGTTTGCCCGCATATTTTGATAATCCGAAATGGTATTTTTAATATAGTCTAAAACACCATGACCTGTCTTTTCCACCTTAGAAGCTGCCTCATTAGCTGAAAGTGACGTATCTTGCGCAATTGCACTCAGCTCTTTTTGGGCATCCTGTATCCGGTTCCTAAAGCCCTCTACCCCCTTGCTGATATCCGGAGATAGATGTTCTGGCAGGCCATTTTTCATATCGTTAAAGCTATTGCAGAAAAGGTTATCTGCCTTTGTAGCATAGTCGGACGACACAGACTGCACGTCCGCCGGTCCAGGTAGCTTCACCGTGTCCATCTTTTGGACCTCCTGGGTATTCATCTGAGACATCGCATCCTGAAACTTCGCTACATCTCCCTCTGATGGCTTACCTGCCTCTTGCTGAGCATTTTTGGCCATTTGCTCAGCCAATTTTTGACCTATACTATTGATTTCACTCATAAAATCGGGAAATAAAGGGAGTCTAAGACGCTCTGTTTTCTAAAAGCTAGGCGGCAGCTGCCGTACCGAGGAACTGTGGGATAAGCTTTGCAAAATTGGCAGTACTCGTGTCTTCAGATTGTGAGGCTACTTCTGCCAGAATGGTATTCGAGGCTTCTTTTTCACCTTTACAGCCTAAAGCGAGGCCTAAGTAAACCTTAGCGCTAGAGCTCTCCGGATTTAATTTCAAAGCTTTTTCTTTTAATAATTGAATCGCTTCATCAAACCTACCTGCTAAAATAGCATTATAGGCTAATCCAATGAGAGGTGCTTCACTGCTAGGCTTAACAAGCAAAACAGCCTGAAACAACTTCTCTGCTACTGGAGTACTCGCACAGTCTGCGGCTAAAAAGCCAACGCGCATCAAAAGTTTATAAAGATCGTTGATGTTTTTTTCCATAGAAATAATTTATTTTTAAAAAACAATATTGAGGTTTGATTTTTAAAGTTTGCTTAATATTTTCTCAATTGATTGTTTCTGCGAATCCATTACAGAAGTGGTCAGGTTATGGAATAAGTTGGTGTTTGTCTGTTGCTGTTGATACTTGAGTAGCGCCGTAGGGCTCAATTCGCCACTAATACTATTGAGTGCTTCCTCCAACTGGCTAGCTGCTTGTGCTGAATGATCTATTAAAAGATCAGCAACTTCATCCGTTCCATATAGTGGCCCACTCGACAGAGAAGAGCCTGAACCTTGTATATTATTCATAATTTTATTGTTTTATTATTAAATTTTTTGCATGAATCAATATTTATATAGTCCCTTGATGGTTTTTCGTCCAGAATTTTTGAACATAGCCTAGTGCCAGCTGTATGGCCTCTACCAGTCCTTGTTTGGCCTTAAAGTCTTCTCTTGAAAGGCCTTGATTGATCTCCGCCTTCAGCAGGCCGTTGTAGTGGCTGAGCTCGTTGACGATGTTTCGCAATTCTGTGCCGCTTTTGTCGGCCAAGAGCAAGTCACCCAGGTCTGTGGGTTTAGCGTCTGTAGCTTGAGGGGTCTCGGTCATAATAGATGGGTTTCTAGGGTTAAAGTTAAAGATTGAGGCGGTCAGTGAAATAAAAAAATAGCTAGGTTTGATTACTGCTCTCCAATTTTTAAAGTAATGCGCTCTCTTGCCTTTTTGAGGATAACACCTTCCTTAGAAATACGGTCTACTGTATAGCCAGAAGGAATAATAGAGCCCTCAAAGTAAGTTTTGCCATTTTGAAGGACAATCCACTTTAAGGATTCTGTAATTGTAACACTTTCTATACGAGCGTCAAGATAAATTTTTTCTGCGCCGGATTGAAAGGCCACTTCATCCTTAAAGGCAATCTCAGAGCCCAGGGCCTTTTCAATCTCGAGCCTGGCCTCATACCAGTCCTTGCGGGAGCCTTCGCCCAAAGTGCCTCGGGCGATGACCCCTTGGTTTTCAGCATAGAGTTTTATTCTCTGGCCCAGTTGGTAACGATTTAAGATCGGAAAGGTATAATCGTCTACTTCCTTAGCGGTGACGACCTTGTCAATAATATTAACCAGCCCGGGAGTATCGCTTAGGAGGCTTTTTTTTGCATTTTCCCAGGCAGTGGTGTTGGCCAAATAGCCAGAAATTTTCACCACTCCAGGCCCCTGAGGAGTGACAACCGCGCTTGCATTCAGCAAATTGAGTACCTCTCTGCAGCTGACCACCAAGCTTTCCTGGCTGCGGATATTCATCTTGTAATAGCTGCTCAGGCTGCGGATGGCCCTTTCGACTTCACGTTTTTGGCGATTAGTCTCTACAAGGCCCGTCACTTCGAGTTGGCGGTTTTTATAGTCAAACTGAAAGTCTTCTCCTGAGATATTACGAGCTTCTAAGGCAGCAATGATAGCCTGCTTTCCTTTTTCAAATTGTTTTAGAGAAATGGTATTAAAATTGACTTTTGGCTCTGAAGATGGATAAAGGAAGAGAAAGGCACCTACAAGCACAGCTATCAGCAGCAAAAACCCACCTACAAGGGGGACTAAAATCGGTACGCTAGACTTTGCCTTCGCCTTAGGCTCTTCCTTCTTTTTCTTTGGAGCAGAAGGCCCTTGCCCATCTTCGGGCTTTGCTTCCCCTTCGATAGGAGGGTTCGTTTCTCCTTCCTTATCTTTTTGCTC
>CAZEFS010000075.1:0-5757 GCA_964511545.1 uncultured Opitutales bacterium | reverse complement strand
CTACCTGTCTCCCGTAGGCTTGGCGTAGTGGAGATGCCTGACACGTCGGGAGACACTCCTAACTCTAACTTCGTTTCAGGGGGGCTTGTCGGGCGTAGCTCACCGAGCGAAGCCTGAAGGGGGGAGGGGGAGAGGACCAGGTGGTTCGATTCAAGCCCAAACCTTAGGATACTGCCTTCGGGGAAGGTATGAGTGAGAAGAGCCCGGGAGAGGGGGGTTTCGACCTGCTTTTGCAAAAAGCGCCTCAAAGGACGGGCCCCGTAAACAGGGTCATACCCTTGCTCCCCCACCCAGATCAAGGCTTCGGGACTGAGTTCTACCTTTAAACGCCTATCTTGGAGCCTCGTGTTGAGCTCTGCTAGCAAGAGGTGAACGATCTTTGAAAGCTCCTCCTTGCCTAGGGGCTGGAAGAGGACGATATCGTCTATACGGTTTAAAAATTCTGGCCTAAAGGCCTGACGGAGCTCCCCTAGGACTGCTTCACGGACCTTTGGGTCGATTTCGTCTTTTGCAGTATTGTCTATCAAAAAAGAACTGCCGATATTGGAAGTGAGAATCAGTATCGTATTTTTAAAATCCACCGTACGGCCCTGAGCATCTGTTGCCCGGCCATCGTCCATGATTTGCAAAAGAATGTTAAACACGTCTGGATGGGCTTTTTCGATCTCATCAAAGAGGATGACACAGTAAGGCTTGCGCCGCACGGCCTCCGTCAGTTGGCCTCCTTCTTCATAGCCGACATAGCCGGGGGGGGACCCTATCAGCCGTGAGACGGAGTGCTTTTCCATATATTCTGACATGTCTAGGCGAATGAGGCTGTGATCCGAGTCAAACAGCGTATAGGCCAAGGTCTTGGCGAGCTCTGTCTTCCCCACTCCTGTAGGGCCTAAGAAAAGAAACGAGCCAATGGGCCGTTTGGGGTCTTTGATCCCTGCCCTAGCCCGTAAGATAGACTCGCTGACGGCTTGAACCGCCTGGTTTTGACCGATAACCTTCTGGTGCAATAGCTCCTCTAGGTGCAACAATTTTTGCTTTTCACCCTCCAAAATCCGTAAAGAAGGGATCCCCGTCCATTGTGAAACGACCTGAGCGATTTCCTCTTCAGAGACGGCCTCTTTGAGCATGTTCTTCTTTTGATCGGCTTGTTCTAGCTGCTCTAGCTTTCTTAGCTGCTCTTCTAGCTTTGGCAAGGTACCGTGTTTGAGCTCTGCCAGGCGAGATAAATCGTAGCGCCTCTCGGCCCTTTCCATCTCCAGCTTGGTAGCTTCCAGCTGAGTGCGTACCTTTTGGACAGCATCGAGCGATTGCTTTTCTGCCTCCCACTGGGCTTTGAGAATCTGGGTATGCTCCCGCAAACTGGAAAGCTCTTTTTGCAAGACCGTGAGGCGCTCCTTTGAGGCAGCGTCCTTTTCACCCTTGAGGGCTGTTTCCTCTATCTCTAACTGCATGACCCTACGGTTTGCAGCGTCTAGCTCGGTAGGCATGCTATCCCTTTCGGTCCGTATCTTGGCGCAGGCTTCGTCGACCAGGTCTATAGCCTTATCGGGCAGAAAACGATCGCTGATATAGCGGTTAGACAGGACTGCCGCTTGAACGAGGGCTGCATCTTGGATGCGTACGCCGTGGTGAAGCTCAAAGCGTTCCTTTAGGCCACGCAGGATAGAAATCGTATCCTCGACAGAGGGGGGGGAGACGATGACTGGCTGGAAGCGCCGCTCTAAGGCAGCGTCCTTTTCGATATGCTGGCGGTATTCATCCAGGGTAGTAGCTCCAATACAGTGCAGCTGACCCCGAGCGAGCATCGGCTTTAGCAGGTTTCCAGCATCCATTGCTCCTTCAGCCTTGCCGGCGCCTACTATGGTATGGAGCTCGTCTATAAATAGTAAAATTCGGCCCTCGCTCTTTGTGATTTCAGCCAGGACGGCCTTGAGACGCTCCTCAAACTCGCCCCGGTATTTTGCACCAGCGACCAGAGACCCCATATCCAGCGCAAAGATAGACTTATCCTTTAGGCCCTCGGGGACATCCCCTCTTACGATACGCTGGGCAAGGCCCTCGGCGATAGCCGTCTTTCCCACCCCAGGCTCCCCGATAAGGACGGGATTGTTCTTCGTCTTTCGAGATAAAATACGTATCACCCTTCGGATCTCCTCATCCCTTCCAATAACGGGATCTAGCTTTCCCTTTTTGGCTTGTTCAACAAGGTCTATCCCGTACTTCTCTAGGGCTTGGTAGGTGCCCTCGGGGTTAGCAGAAGTGACACGCTGCTGGCCACGTATTTTTTGCAAAACCTGCAAGACCTTAGCTTCGGTAAGGCCGAAACTTTTAAAGAGAGGGGGGAGGGGGGGGGTCTTGAGGCTAAGCAGTCCTAAAAAGAGGTGCTCTACACTCAAGTACTCGTCTTTAAATTGCTTTGCGTAAGTTTCAGCACTATTAAAGCTATCCTGGATACTGGCTGCTGCATAAGAGCGAGAGGCATCGACACTGCCGCTAATGACAGGAAGCTTATCCAGCTCCTTTTCCACGGCTAAAAGGAAGGCGTCAGGGTTCAGTTGAAGGCACTCTAGGCTCGAACGGACAACCCCAGGGTTTTGCCCTACTAAAGCAGCTAAGAGGTGTAAGGGCTCTAGCTGAGGGTTTTTCCGCTGTGTGACCAAAGCTTGGGCCTCTAGGAGCGCCTTTTGAGACATTTCAGTAAAACGATTAGAATTTGTTTGCATGGGTGTGTGTAGATGGATAGATGGGTTAATACGATTTAGGATATCTTTTAGCAAATGCTATTCCACATTTTTTTAATTTCGAAAAAAGATTTATAAATCGTTTATCCAGAAAGACTTAAGGTCACAAAAAAACTTTATAAGCCTTGCTTCCCTAGCCTAGCCTATGTAAAGGTGTGACAAAAAAGTGTGACAGGTTGTCTCTAATTGAGACAGAGACAGCATAAAACCTGTGACAGGTGTCCCATCCAAGAGTTTCACCAGACCCTAGGCTTTTAGGCGCTAATCTCTAGGCTTCTATGCACTAATAGAAGCCCTGAAGCGATCTATCCCTTCTGGCTGGCCCACGATAATGAGGATATCTTTTTCGAGGAATTCTTCTTGAGGAGCGGGATTGGTAATACGCTCATCCCCCCTTTGGATGCCAACGACATTCAGCGCATAGAGCTGCCGGACCCGTGAGCTAGCAAGGCTTTCCCCAATCAGCGGCGAGTGTGCCCCCACTACGACCTGCTGAATCTTGATGCTTTCTGGAGTATCCTTCTCGGCTATGGCGTCTGCCTTTTGCTTTAGCAGGTGCAAGGCGAGGATATTTTGCTCTTTGGTGCCTAATAAGATCAGCTTGTCTTGAGGGAAGAGAGCCGTTTCGGGTGAAGGATCGTAGACGGTGTAGCCGCTACGAGTAATGGCGATGATGCTAGAGCCGCTTTGCTCTCTTAGCCCCAGCTCTGCTATGCGTCTACCGCAGGGCAAGGTGGCTTTTTCTATGAGACAACCCTGAATACAGACATTCCAGGGGTGTTTTTTTTGAAGAGCCTCCAAGAGCTTTTTGTGCTTTTGCTCCTCCAGGCTTTGGCGGTGCTGTTTAAAGCTTTGGATAAACAAACGCTCCATCCGGCTATTGATCGTTATAATCTTCCTCCAAAAAAAGAAACCACAGGCTACTATCAGCGCAATAAAAATAAAAAACACAGACCCGCTAGGCAAGTACTGAGCTACTGCTGATAGATAAGACCCGCTAAATAGCATCAGCACCACCGTCAGGACTACCATATTCAGGACATTGCGTAGAGAACTCCTTAAAAAAAGGCTTTTTTCATAAGAAGGCAAGACAGCCTCGGTTAGCAATAACAAACAGGCGTTGATGTTTCGTATAACGGCAAACAAAAACGGAACCCCTACAAGGCCTGTAAAGACCCATATGCTCACCTGGGTAGTGCTTTGAAAGTCCGTCAGGCAGGCAACCTTTTTTGCAGCATTGGACGAAAAAGAACCTATGAGTATGATACCGTGAAAGATCAAAAAATAAGCTAGAGCCTGTAGTAACGGGCGCTTGATGAGCATCAGTACCGCGTAGCGCCCGAGTTGATCCTTGATAGAACCTAAAAGGGTATGGTAAAACTCCCCGGCTTCTTTCAGCAAGCGTGGCGTGCGACTATGCATAGCATCAAACAAAGCGTTTGCATTTTTTGCCAATACAGGCACTATGATAATAGTACCCAAAGAGACCCCAACCGCCACTGCCATGAGGCTACTGTCTGCTACTTTTAGACTTTGGCCTAGGCTTGCGATGACAAAGCTAAGCTCCCCTATATGGGCCTTGCACAAGGAGGCCTTAAAGGCCACCCTAGCAGGCTGGCCCGATAGGTAAAGCCCTAACCAGCACATCAGCGCCTTGACGGCAATCACCAAGAATGTGAGTAAAGCGATAATTTTCCAATGCTCTAGGATGAGCCTAGGCTCTATCAGCATACCGATAGTCAGGAAAAATATAGCCGTAAAGAGATTACGAAGCGGCTCTATCGCGTGCTCTATAGCCTCGCTCAGGCGGGATTGGGCGAGGATAGACCCTGCCATAAAGGCCCCAAGCTCTGTTGAAAAATGAAAGATCTCAGCAAACTGAGCGATCCCCAAGACAAAACCCACCGTGACGAGTGTGAGGACCTCGGCGTTCCCGGTTTTATCCACCAATTTTAAAATATAAGGCGAAATAATACGCCCCGAGAAAAAAACCATCACCACAAAGACCCCCACCAAAAGGCTAACCTGCCAGACTGCATTCCACGCGAGCTGCCCCGTAAGGCCAACGCCTGAGAGGATAACCAGCATGATGATGGCAACGATATCCTCCAGTATGAGTATCCCAATGGCTGCTTGGGCGTAGTCTTTCTTAAGCCCTCCTTGATCTTTTACGATAGAGATAGTAATCATCGTAGAGCTGATGGCTAAAATGCCTCCTAAAAAAAGACCACTGATGTTTGAAAAACCCAAAGCCGGTGCTATGAAAAAGCCTATAAAAATCATACTCACACACTGCAAGACCAAGGCAAGTAAGGTAGACGGCAGGAGCTTTTGAAGCTTCGTCACATCAAACTCTAGGCCGATGTAGAACATCAAAAATATCACCCCAAGGTGGCTCAGCTCTCCTATAGCTTGCTCGTTATAGATAGAGAGCACAGACTGGATGTGAGGGCCCACTAAGAGCCCGCAGAGTAGGTACCCCAACATCAGCGGCAGGCGCAAGAGATGAAAGACTACCGCTGCGGCCCCGGCCATGACGGACGCAGTTGCAAGATCGCTAATGAGGCTAACGTGTTCCACGATGCTTTAAAATATAGATACAGAGGGTTATGGTTTCTTGCGGGTTTTTTTATAAGTTTTTCCTTAAGATACAAGCTAAAAAATAATATTTTAATACAGTATCGGAAAAGCAATAAGTACAGATAAAGCAAATTTTTTGGTACTAGGAAAAGTTTTCTCAAAAATGTCTTGACTTTTGTAGTTTAGTCTACTAAGAGTCGCAATGCGTGTTTTAAATTCTTAATTTTGTAGCGGGTTTGGTTTTAAATCATTCAGGCGATGAAATTATTCAGTTTTAGTACACGGCAATCCAATTAAACCTATTACTTGAAACAATCTGAATTCAACTGTACGCCTATGGAACGCAATCATCTCCAGCCGAATAACACCTTTAACGCAGCGTTTACGCCCAATACTGCTCCTGCTGCCAGTCAGCAGCAAGGGGCTAACCCTCAGGGAG
>CAZEFS010000074.1:2737-5823 GCA_964511545.1 uncultured Opitutales bacterium | reverse complement strand
AGGCGTTGCCGGCTAGCCTCTATAGCGGCTGCTTGAATATCCACCGCCC
The DNA here is from genome assembly GCA_964511545.1 of uncultured Opitutales bacterium. Taxonomy (GTDB): domain Bacteria; phylum Verrucomicrobiota; class Verrucomicrobiia; order Opitutales; family CAZEFS01; genus CAZEFS01. The sequence continues at coordinate 5,774 of CAZEFS010000074.1, read as the reverse complement.
ACAGCTTTCCTCCTAGCTGGATACATTCTGCTAAAAAAAGAGCATCATGGCCATTGCCTGCTGTAGCGTCCACTGCAGAGTCACCGGGTTTTAGGACGTTGCGTATATGCGTATGGGCCTTAAAAAGAAGGGGGTTTTGAGTCATCGTCCAAGATAGGGGTAAGCGGGAATGAGAGAGGCAGGTGGGAGAGGCTTTAGGAAAGCAGCCTAAACGCAATCTTTTAGTATGAAAGGCTCTCATCAGCTTCTACAGCTAAAAGAGGGTCTTTATTTTTTCTATAAGCAGGCTATATCTCCGAATGATGACAGCTCTCGGTATGGCGGATTTGTATGGTATCATAGCGTTTAGCATTACTATTGATGTAAGTGACGACTACGATCGGCGTTTGCACCTTCAGAAAATCCTGAGCCACCAGTAAGTCCATCGCATTTTGCAAGCGAGCCTCAGGATCATCCGGGAAATCTATCATAAATGGATATACGCCCCACAAAAGAAGCATTTCCTGGTAGGTTTTTAAATTGTTCGTAAAAGCAAAGATGGGAGACCGGGCAGGGCGCAAGGAAGACAAAAGGGTTGGCAAGTGCCCGTGAGTTGAAAATACGACGATAGGGGCATTGCCTAGGTCTCTGGCTAAAATAGCTGCGGACCGGACGAGTTTTTTCCGATTGCTATCCAGCTCTATACACGGTAAATCTCCGATGATGCCTAGGCGCTCTGTGCTATAGGCTACCTTGGACATGACTTTTACGCATTCTACCGGGTATTGGCCGATAGTGGTTTCGCCAGAGAGCATGATGGCATCTGCTGCTTCAAAGACAGCCTTAGCAATATCACTCACCTCTGCCCTAGTTGGAATAGGTGCAGTAATCATAGATTCTAGCATATGCGTAGCCACAATCACCGGCTTAGAATAGCGAATACAGGCCTGGACGATCTGTGTTTGGATAAAGGGCAGTTCCTCATAGGGGCATTCTACCCCTAGGTCTCCTCGGGCTACCATGACTCCGTCAGAGGCTTGAATGATAGCATCCTTGTTTTTTAGGCCGCACTGGTCTTCTATTTTAGAAATAATTTTGGCCGAGTTGCCCAAGCTTTCGAGGTGAGTCCGTAGCGTCTCCACATCCTTTGCCTCTCTCACAAAAGACAAGGCAAAGAAACTGACCCCCATTTCTAGACCAAAGGCAATATCCACCTTATCCTTTTCGGTAAGAGAGGGCAGTTTGATATGCACTCCCGGCAGGTTAATATGCCTTCTACTTTTTAAAAGCCCAGGTGTTAGGGCTTCGCAGATCATGGCGCGATCTTTAATGTATATAATTTTTAGGTGGATCAAGCCGCTGTCGACCAAAAGCGTGTCCCCTACTTTAACATCGTGGATAATATCTGGGTAATTGACGCTTACAGACGGGACGGTAGTCTCTGCATGCTTAGAAGAGCCCTTATAGGTCACTATCCTTAAGTGATCCCCTCTATTCAGCGTAATGGGCTCTGCCACTTCACCTGTTCGCACTTCAGGGCCCTTGATATCCATTAAAATAGCGACTTGCTTCCCTAGGTCTTGTGCCACTTGCCGCAGTGTCCCCAAAAATACCCGGATAGACTCATGCGAAGAGTGCGCCATGTTGAGTCTGCAAATGTGTCCTCCAGCTTCTATAATGCCCTTTAGGGTGGCTGCGTCTTCGCAGGCAGGCCCGGCAGTGAATATAATCTTGGTATGCGGTTGCGTCATCATGATGGTGTCTAGGAAAAAATTAAACGGCTACTAGGTTCATGGCTTGGGCTGAGGGAGCAACAATGCTAAGCCTATACTCATGTTTTTGGCTTAAGGGAGCAAATAGCCCAGCCACTCGCTGGGGATCATTACAATGGGCACTGAGGTGTGCAAGGAAAACTTCTTTCCAACGAGGGTCAACCGTTTCGGATAAGAGCTGATAGGCATCTTGGTTAGAAAGGTGGCCATGACGGCTACGTATCCTTTGCTTTACACTAAAGGGCCGTACAGTATCCTTTTCAAGTAGCTCCGGCTCATAGTTGGCTTCCAGGACGAGTAGGTCTACGGTATTGACTTTTTGGCGTACCAGTTCAGTCACATAGCCTAAGTCTGTGATCCAGGCTAGGCTAGTGGGTTTTGGGCTAGAAAGGAGGCCTTCTGCCACAGCCTTTTGGCAACGAAAAATATAGGCTACAGGATCATACGCATCATGCGGAATGGGAAAATTTTCCACAATAAGATCTTGAAAGATAAAGGAGCTTCCCGTTTCAAAGATCTGCCACGAGAGCTTACGCTTTAGGCGCTCTTGCAAGCACTGTGCCGTTTGCAAGTTAGCAAATATTTTGAGGTGAGGGTAGGTAGATAGCCCCTGCAAGCCGGCTACGTGGTCGGCATGCTCATGGGTGATAAAAACCGCATCCAAAGCGTCTAGGCTTTCTCCTATGCTTTCAAGTAAAGCCTTTAACTTTTTGGCTGAAAAGCCAGCATCAATCAGCACACGGGTGTTTCCACAGCGTAAAAAAGAGGCATTCCCCGAACTGCTACTTCCCAAAATTTTAAACTCAAAGCTCATTTTTAAACAGGATCTCAAACAATAAACGCTTAACTATCTAAGGAGTCACCCCCATTTTGTCTAGCTGCTTTTTAGCCATGCTAACAATTTCTTAGCCCAGGAGCTGGTGCACTCGATGGAGGCCATCCATCAAGGCATTGATGTCTTCTTGGGTGTTGTACAAGGCTAAAGATACGCGGCTGACTGCTGGTAGACCCAAGGCCTGCAGAAGCGGCTGCGCACAGTGGTGCCCCGCGCGGATAGCCACTCGGTTTTGGGCGAGGATTTGCGCAATATCATGCGGGTGAACGCCCTCTATCGTAAAACAGACAATTCCCACGGCATCTTCAGGCCCCTCTAAAAGCTTAAGGCCTGGGATGGTTTGCATAAGCCCCTTAGCATAGGCTGTTAAGTCTTTTTCGTAGGCATGCAGGGCTTCAAAGTCTAAGCTTTGTAAGAAATCTATAGCGGCACCTAGGCCTAAGACACTGGC
>CAZEFS010000074.1:0-2727 GCA_964511545.1 uncultured Opitutales bacterium | reverse complement strand
AGGGGGAGTACCCGCTTCAAAGCACTCTGGGTAAGGCTTATAGCTAGTCTTTTCAAAGCTGACCTTTTCGACCATATTGCCGCCGCCTTGGTAAGGCACAAGGGTCTCCCACGCAGCAGCCTTTCCCCAAATAGCTCCTATCCCTGTAGGGCCAAAGGCTTTGTGGCCAGAAAAGACGTAAAAGTCACAGCCTAGGGTCTGTACATTGACACGAAAGTGGGGTAAGGCTTGGGCACCATCTACCACTACGAGAGCGCCATAGGCTTTAGCCATCTTGCTTATGGTTTGTATAGGCTGGATACTGCCTAGGACATTCGATACATGGCTGATAGCAACGATTTTGGTTTTAGGATTCAAAAGCTTTGCATAAGCCTCTAAATCTAGACCTTGGCAGCCCTTAAGGGGGATGACTCTAAGGTGGAAGCCCTTTTCTTCGACTAGCATTTGCCATGGGATGATATTCGAGTGATGCTCTAGAGCGCTGAGAATAATCTCATCTCCTGGGCGCAAATGAGGCCGACCGTAGCTTTGAGCAAGGAGGTTTATCCCTTCTGTCGTTCCTTTTACAAATACCACTTCTCTTGCATCTGTGCCCCCCAGGTAGCTTGAAATAAGCTTCCTGACGCCTTCATAACGGCTGCTCGCTGCTTCGCTTAAGGGATAGATACCCCTGTGAATATTCGCATTTTCCGCCTCATAAAAGTGAGCTAAGGTCTGAATGACGCTCTTGGGCTTTTGGGTTGTTGCTGCATTATCTAGGTATACACAGTCACTCTTGCTAAAAAAAGGAAATTGCAACCGCACTGAAGGCACTTGAAACGCTACCATAGCCTTCATGCTGAAGTAAAACTATTAGAATGAAAAGTCTTAAAGCAGGCTAGGAAGGGCCCTTGTATGCTACTGTAAATTCAGTTGAGATAGCGTATATAAAAAAGGAATAAATGGATTTCAATAGCTTTGAAAATAATGGATTGTTTTACATTGGGTGATCAATTTCTGTACGCTAATTTAACTGAATCGATTATAATACGTAGGTTCGCAAGAGATCTATTTTAAGTAAAGCCAAAAGCATGACTCTCAGATACCACCCCATCGCCCTACTGGCACGACCGAGGGCCTAAAACCATGAGTTATGCAAGAGCTCTATTGAAGGTCACTTTTGGGCCCGCCCTTCATGAGCTCATTTTTGATCACTATCTCCCCTCCTTTTTTCAATTTTTATGAGCATTAATGCTTTTTTGTCAGCTAGTATAGCTGCATGTAATTATTTTTATTGACTTATCATTATCAATAATTAATTCTATTAGAAATATAAAAAATTTATGGATAATAAAAATATAAACCCAAACCCAACAAGAAATGCTATCTCCAGCCATTCTTTAGCTCCGGCCAGACAGGGTGCTGCTAGGCCAGCTGTAGGGCCAGGAAATAACTTACCAGCAATCGCTGCTGAGCTGCAGATTGCCCCTCAGGTAGCAGATCCGCACTACACGCGCTTAATGCGTTTACTAGCGCTTCCGGATCAAAAGCTCACTGCAGATGAATGTATCAAGCTCTTTAGTAAAATAGAGAACAAAGATCTGCAAAAGAAAGCTTATGCGAAAATACTGCAAAATTCTCACCTAAGTCCTGAAGAAAAATCGAAGGTCCAGGACAGTATCCAAGATCTCGCTACTATTGAACAAAAACAAGCCATAGATAAGGCACACAATGCATCACTCCCCGTAGAAGAGAGATACGCTGCTGCAAGAAGCATTCAGGATCTTAAAGAACAAGATAAGGCTTTTTGTGCTATTGTAGGATCTATTGGGTACTTTGGTTATTCAGATTTAGAAAATCTCAAAGAGGCTCTTCAAGGTTTGCCGCAATCGGTGAGAGATGCGGTATTTTATGCAGCAGCCAAACGCCAGAGCTTCACTTTTGATGAAGAACGTGGGGCAGTAGAATTGATCCAAGACGCAAAAAAAAGAAAAGATGCGTTATATTGCGTTAAAATAATTAAGGCTTTAAATGGCAATAAGGCATCCATTGAAGCAGCAACATCCCTAGAAAATCCTGATAAACAGCAAGAGGCTTTATATCGTGCTGCTATGAATGAGATTCAAAAGAAATATCCAAGCCTAGCTCAAGGCCTAGATATAGCAAAACTCATATATAAAAAAGACCTTCAACAAAAAGCATTATACGCTATCTGGGAGCAGGGTAGAAAAGACCTTCATCCTACAACTCTAAGCACAACGCTAGAAGCTTATAGCTTTCTAGCTCCTGAATTACAAAATGCTGCTTTAAGAAATCAACTCTTTAAAAGCTACTTTAACCAATGCCAGAGATTCAATCTAGATGCCATGGAAACGGGATTGCTTCCCTGTAGCTCAGCTTCTTTCACGGACTTGATCAAGAATGTTTTTGAATCAGCTAATAAAGAGGAAATGTCTACAATTTTGATGGGCATTGCTAAAAATAACAAAGAGCTCAAATCCTTCAATGACAATATCTTCGATGAAAATCTCTTCCATGAAATATACAATCGCACTCCTAAAGAGCTGCAGAAAGAGTTTGTTTACGCTTTACTAAAACAGACTTTGAGCAGCCCTAATTCTCATGAAGCACCCCTATCACCCTATACAACCGTATTGGAAATCTTTATGCCAGCTTCTTCCGTTTGTGATGAGGATATCGATGGGCTCGTAGCAAATGTTTTGAGCAAGGAGCAGCCTTCTTTTACTG
>CAZEFS010000073.1:0-5934 GCA_964511545.1 uncultured Opitutales bacterium | reverse complement strand
AAGTAGAAGATTTCTTTTTTTCAAGAGGGGGGGGAGGGGGTAAAGCACCCTTCTTTAACCCATTTTGATAATCAAAGATCGTTATAGACTGAGATTTCAGAACCTTGCTTAAGACTATCAGGGGGGGCCTGTCGGGCGTAGCTTTTAAAGCGAAGCCTGAAGCCCGAAGGGGCAAGACTAGCCTTCTTCCCTCTTCATTTTAAAAAAGACGGTGAGAACATCTTTTTTTAAAAAGAGCTTGCAAACACTGAGAGAGCTGATTTGAATGTAAAAGAACAAAAATAAATTATGGGTATCGGTATATAAAAGTTGAAGCAAAAAGTCAAGCCTAAAATTCAATAAAAATGCAGGGGTATCCGAAACCACGTATTTTAGCTATTGGGCAAGGAAAGTGTAGATGAGGAAACGGCGTGTACAGCGTATACAAAAAGTGTAAACCAGGATTCCGAATACCTTTTTGACAAACTTAGAGACCAAAAGGCTAAGGTTGCACGAGGAAGCTAATTAGCACCGGACTTGGTGTCGCCAGGTTGAAATGATATTCCGTTTTCTATACAATTTAATAATTTTGTTTTTAGGCGTTCGGCTGGAACCTTATCTTTAATGATTTGCTTACGGAATTCTTTATCAAGCGTAGTATGATTCGTTATAGCTATGATAAGGTCTGCTTTTGTATCATCTGAAGAAGCAAACGAATAGAGACGGTTAAATAGATTTATATTACACCGTAAGCCATTGTATTTACTTTCGATTTTTGGCCATTGTTCGCATATTTTTATCAATACCTCATTTTTTATTTCATCATTTTTTATTCGACTTGCAAAATATATTGATTCATTCAGACGCATGACATTCTTATTCTTGCTGTCGTCAGACAAATTTTCATTTTTTAGATCATTAAGAATCTCAAGCACGTTTTGAGATTTCAAAATATATTTGATAATAGTGTTGCAAGCTGCTTTTTTGGTGTCTTCATTTTTAATGAAAAGAGCGGCATCTAACCGATTGTTATAGTCTACACCTTCGTTCTGCACTATAGCCAAATAAGCCTCATCACGCTTAGCATCATTTATAATGCTTTCAGCGGCATCCATCCGCTCTTTTTCATCTTTTGTAGCATCTTGCGCGATAGCCAAAGCGGTATCATCTGATGCATCATCTAATGTTGCTTGTTCTTTTTGCGATACTGCTTGAATAACTAGGGGATTGCCTTCGGCTTGAGCTAATCCTGCTTGGATGTCAGGAGACGTATTTGGATTTTGTTGAATGGTTAGAGCCTCCTCATTTGCTCGATTAGATGTGTTTGAAAGATGTGTTTGAAACAACAGGTGTTATGGGGGTAGTCATTGAGTTATTAGGTATTTCCATTAGTGTTTGTATTTATAAGATATTTGAAGTTCAAATACAAAAGTATCTTATAAAAAAACAGAAATCAACAAAAAAAACACCGATAAAACACTATCAAACTATCTTTTGTAAAAAATAGGCCATAAATAACAATCCATTATCAATACATCCCATCTTATTCAAAACGGAAAGCCGCCTCTGCCCCCTAGTGATGGGCCTTGAGATTGAAAGCGTTCTAGCATTTTCTTAAAACCGCCCCCTTTTTTCATAAATAGCCTCCCGCTTACACATAGGCTGCTGCTTTCCAAAGCTTTTAAATCCAAGCCTTGTTTCACAGCTGCCTAGCAATAAGCTCTGCTCTACATTTTAGCTATCACTATTTCCCGCAGGCTTCATTCGTTTAAAACGCACTTCTGCGGACTCTACTTCGGACCTCATATATCTAATATCATCTATGAGTCTATTTATCTGGGCCTCATCCTCAGTCTTAAGATACCGAGGCACAATTCTTATACAATCATTTTCATTAATTTTTTTATCGCAGACAAGTTTCATAAACTTCACTTCTATAGCGTCTTTGTCTTCGATACCATTCAAAGTAATGACATATTTTTTTAAAGCGATATCTCTATCAATATCGCCACACTTAGCACAGGCAGTGATAGCATGATACCAAGCCAGATCTCCTTGAATCCTGTTCTCGATTGGATGCTTCCTTGAGAGATCATAATCAATCCCACTCTAACTCCTCCAAATCAACATCATACCACCCCTTCGAGTAGGCATATAACACAAACTATCACATATCCTGTTTACGAAATAAGCGTAAACCTCACGCATTAGATCATCATCCACAATTTTTGAGGCAAGCTCTAGGGGTGGATTCATAGCCCAATCATCAAACAAATGATGGGAAGCACCTTTCGCTATTATACTAGCATACGCCTGATCTCTCTCAAGAACATCTATAATATTGGCGGCCGCCTGCTTACGATCATCAAAAGAGAAAAAACCTTCCATCGCTATAACATACCAGACCCGTTGCTGTTTATCCAGAATCGCTCGTTCCTCCAAATAGCTACAACCTTCCCAAGAGATAATGGCTTTCGCAGCCTTTAAACGATTTTTTTGAGACACTTTAGGATTGAGAGCCATGGCATACCACGCCTCTATTTTTTTGAATGGATCGCTGAGGATATGAATCGCTTTTTCACGATCACAGTCCTTTATCTCCCCATATGTTAGAGCAAGACTATACAAGGTTTCTTGCCGCATAGATTCGTTCTTAATCTTCAGAGCTTCATTCATCCGCACAGAGCCCCAGTTGTTGCTATCCAAGGCCTTTGCCTATATTTTTCATCTTGCGCTTTCTCTAGTATCGATAAGGCTTCTTCTTTTTTAGCCTCATCCGTGATAGCCTCAGAGGTCTGCTTGCGCCAGTAAATCTCCATCTTCGTATCCTTTACCAAGTTCAGGTAGGTTTCATCACGCAGTGTTTCATCCTTAATGTCTTGAGCCGAAAAAAGTCTAGAAAGTCCGCTCTGAGTGCTATCCAATGCCTTTTGCCTATGCTTCTCATCTCTACTGAGCTTTAACACAGGGGGCGCTTGATTGATGGTCAGTAAAGGCTCTTCTTGTATCGCCTTCTCTGTAGGTCGTTCATCCTGCTTGAGAGAAGGAGTGGCAGTACGTTGAGGTCCTTTAGGCTTTGGTTGTATCGACGAATTCAACGCTTTATTGCGAAGATCAGTGTCTGTGATAGCATGAACAAATCGTTTGCGATAGATGGCTAGTCCAGGATCTCTAGCAAACTCTATTAGGGTATTATCTCGTAGAGACTCCGTAATAGTCTTAGCAGTTTCTAGGCGTTGCAAGGGGTCTATTTGAGCATCCTTGGCAAGATGAAACAAGGCTTTATTCCGATGCGATTCATCCCCCATGTCCTGTGCTTTCCACAACAGTTGGCCTACCTCTTCATTGGACTTAAAAGCCCTAACCCGCCCGGCAGCCTTGGGCATATTGACCACTAAAGGAGCTGGTATTTTTCTTTCTTGAATAGCTTGTGTTGATAACGTTGCAGATCTTTCAGATGCAGGAGCTTTAGGAGCACTCCTAGCACTCACTAAAGTGGATGTTTTCCCTGCTTTGGAGACTGCAGCTGGAGCCTTAACAGGTCTTGCAGGCGTAGAGCTAACTGACTTAGGTGTGTTTATTGCTGGTTTGCCTTGGTCGGGAACTTTTCTGATAGATACCCCAGAGCTAGCTAAGGTAGGAGGATTTCCATCTATCTTAGCTTTCCCGGAGGTAGACGCCTGAGACGCAACCTTAGGCACAGGCCTGCCTGAAGTAGTTGTAGTTCCACGGTTTGTAGAGGTGCCGGATCGAGCATTTTGACTGCCAGTTGTAGTTCTGTGAGTGTTCATGTTTTTTACAGATAGACTCAAAGTAACAGCTAAACTCTTTGAGGGATATAAACTTCAGAAAACCTTCATTAGCTCCCAAACGGAAAGCTGCCTCTGCCCCCTAGTGATGGGCCAGAGGACTGTAAACGCTCTAACATTCTCTTTAAGCCTCCCCCTTTTTTGCTTTGTTTGAGGAGTTTTTGCATGTCCTCAAACTGCTTTACGAGCTGGTTCACTTCTCTCACATCCCTACCTGCGCCCTTGGCGATACGTAGGCGTCGGCTCCCATTCAGGATCTTGGGCTTGGCCCTTTCCTGAGGCGTCATAGAGCTAAGAATTGCCTCTTGATACTTAATTTTGTCCTGCTCCTTATCCCCCACTTCTAGCTTGTGCATGCCAGGTAGCATCTTGGCGAGGGTCTTCATTGAGCCCAGCTTTTTGAGCTGGCGGATTTGAGTGAGCATATCATTGAGGTCCATCTCCCCTTTTTCCATGCGCTTTTGAAGGCGCGTCATCTCATTCTCATCTAGGTTTTCCTGGGCTTGCTCCACGAGGGATACAATATCCCCCATACTCAAAATACGCTGGGCCATACGCTCGGGGTGAAAGCGGCTAAAGTCCCCCACTTTTTCGCCTGTGGCGACAAATTTTATCGGCACACCCGTAATAGCCTTCATAGACAGCGCTGCCCCGCCCTTAGCGTCGCCGTCTAGCTTTGTGAGCAAGATACCCGTTAGTCCTACTGCTTCATGAAAGTGCTGGGCGATGTTTACCGCCTCTTGGCCTAAGGCGCTATCGGCGACCAATAGCGTCTCTTGCGGCTGTATGAGCTTTGCTAGGTCCTTCAGCTCTTCTATCAGCCTTTCATCTATCTGCAAACGGCCCGCTGTATCAAAAATGAGGACCTGTGCCCCCACCTCCTCTGCATATTTTAAGGCATTACGGGCTATACGCAGAACGTCTTGATGCCCTCTTTCAGCATAGCAGGCCACATTTTCTTGCTGTGCGAGATACTCTAGCTGGTCAATCGCTGCTGGCCTATACACGTCACAGGCAATCAATAGCGGCTTTAGGCCTTGTTTTGCAAAAAAACGGGCTAATTTTGCTGAAGAGCTGGTCTTTCCAGCTCCGTGAAGGCCCACCATCAACAAATTAAAGGGCGTTTTGGGTGTAGTAAACGTTTCTTCCTCTCCGCCCAAAAGGCTGACCAGCTCATCATGGATGATCTTTATGGCTTGATCTGTAGGGGAGACAGACTTCAGCACCTCTGCCCCTATGCAGGCTTGCTTTACCTTTTCGATAAAGTCTTTTACCACCTTGAAATGCACATCTGCTCCCAAGAGCGCCGACCGGACTTCTTTTAAAGCTTCCTGGATGTTATCTTCGGATAGTTTATTTAAGCCTTTTAAGTGCCGTAAGGCGTTGTGCATTTTGTCCGTCAAATAGCCGAGCATACCCCTAAAAATAGAGGTGCAGAACAGGAGGGCAATCTTTTTCTAAGCTTTTAGCGTAAGGGATTCTTTTCGTACCAATCCGTCACTTGCTCTTGTAGGTCATCTGCTTGGCTCTCGAGCTTTTGAATTAGCCCTCCTACCTTAGCTTCGGTTTTTGAAGGATCATAAGTCTCTTTTTCAGGCAAAATCCCGTATTTATCAAAAATATTTTGTAGTTTAGCTCCATGTTCGGCTACATTTTGAGGGTAGCTTTCCTGAGTCTCAGGCTTATCTTTGAGATTGGCGTTATTATTGTAGGCATATTGAAACAGTTCTTCTCTATCTTTTCCCATTCCACGGCCCAAGACATAGGCAAGGTCTGCCAAAAGCTCTACTTCCTTATGGAGGGTTTGGATCTGTTTATTTATGCCCATAATTTCGTTAAAACTCACAGAACCCTCTCCAGAGGCTAAAATTTTTTGGACTACCTCCGATGGGCCTGTGTGCTTAGGGACGTATTTAGGGCGTTTGGCTGCAAACACATTAGGCTGTATTGGAGGCTGAGGTAATGGCCTATTTTTAGGCAGATTTGGAAGCTTTGCTGCTCTTTCTCGGGCCCCAGCAAGGGGAGCTTGGCCAGGAGGTAAAGGGGAGGCTGCCTCTACAGTTTGCTTTAAGGAAGCTATATGCATTTCCATTTCCTCCTCACTTAAGGGTACGGGCGGCACTGGCTTTGTGGGAGGAGTAGGCAA
>CAZEFS010000072.1:5742-5951 GCA_964511545.1 uncultured Opitutales bacterium | reverse complement strand
AGGCGTATCAGCAAGGGCCCTAATACCGGGATAGATTTCACGAAGGGTAGGGCAGTGCGGTTGGGACCTACCCGGCCTTGGATCCAGGCACTGATTTTTCGTTCTGCAAGTACCGCATATGCAGCTAAACTTAAGACTACTCCTATCATGAGGGCTGCATAGATACAGTGAAGAAAAAGTGTAAAGAGCATAGCAATAGAGTTAAGCCG
>CAZEFS010000072.1:0-5732 GCA_964511545.1 uncultured Opitutales bacterium | reverse complement strand
AGTGAAGAGAAGGCCCCTTGTCCAGCAATAAGGGGGCTAGCTTGGATGTATCTAGTGCTAGCCCCTCAGGGGGAAGACTAGAGAGGAGGATATTTTTAAATACAGGATGCCTTTGGCCCAAATGTTGCCACAGCCTGTCTAAGTTATGAAACTCTAAATGACACGCTTCAGATCCCTCAGGGGATAAGTCTTTTAAGAGGCGAGCCAAGATGAGATAATCTGGTAAAATGCCTGTTGGCCCTGGTATAGCCTGTGCAAAGCTTTGAAGGCGATACTGCTGGTTAATAAATGATCCAGACTTTTCAAATACACTAAGTCCAGGCACAACAAGGTCTGCAAGCTTGCTGCTTGTATGTTGGTGCGTCCCTATATAGATAAGAAAGAGGCCGTTTAGAAGCTCGGGCTCTAGTTCTTCTAGGATGTCTTCATGGTAGATGAGTAAGGTGGACAGGGCCTTATGCCTGAGTGCTTGTTTTAGGTCTTCAAAACCGAGAGTGTCTACCAGCTTTGTGGCTAAGGCACCTCGAATATTCGGCCTTTTATCACTAGAAATAAGTAGCCCATCGCCTTTTCCTTCACGGGCAGGCAAGTAGGCCTTAGCGCCAGTTTTCTCTGCTATTAAACGAAGTAAATACTGCTCTTCGACGGTATTGTGCCCAGAGGCTAGGATCCCTACAGGTCCTAAGTCAAAAGCTTTTAAAAAGGTTGCAAAAGCTTCCTCAAAGCTGACCGCATGGCCTTTTATGAGCGGGTGGTGGATGCGGTTTTTTGCATCTACCTGTTTGTATAGTATACGGCCTGAGTCTGGCATCCAGGTATCGTTGACGGCATCATTACGCCTGGGTGTAATCCTATAAATGACCCCTTCTCTAGACCATACTTCGGTATTTACCCCTACGCTACTTTCTGTACAAATACTCGGTGTACGCTTGAGAAACCAGGTCCGCATTTTGAAGCGAAAGTCTATACTGGTTAGTGCTCCGACGGGGCAAATGTCTACTGTATTTAAAGCATAGTTGCTGTTAAGTGCTTTCCCGGGAAAACACGTGAGGGTCGAATAGCTCCCTCTATTGACAAAGCCCAAAACATCCTCTTTGGGCACTTCTTGCATAAAACGTATGCAACGAGAGCACAATATGCAACGCTCATCATCGAGCATGACGCGTTCGCCTAGGCGTGTTCTTTTGGGTTTAACATTCTTTTCTTCTACAAAGCGGCTATAGCCCCGGCCATAGTCTAGGGCAAACTCTTGGAGGCGGCACTCGCCTGCTTGGTCACAAATCGGGCAGTCTAGGGGGTGGTTCACGAGCAAAAGCTCCATCACGCCCTCTTGGCAGTTCTTAACCAAGGGAGAAGCTGTTCTCACGTGCATGCCGGGCGCTACCTGTGTCCCACAGCCGATAACAGGCCTAGGTGCCCAGGCTACTTTGGGCTTACCCTCTTCGTCTAAGAGGATGCCTCCTGTAGCCTTATCCTGCATGACCATCCCCACCTCGAGGAGGCACATCCGACAATTTCCCACGACTGAAAGCTTAGGATGATAACAATAATGCGGCACTTCCTTCTTCGCTAAGGCAGCCGCCTCTATCAGGTTGGTACCTTCTGGGATATACAGGTCTTGCCCATCGATATTTACAAGAACAGGGGGAAGGTCTTTTTTATCCGCTCTTATCATTGAAGGTAGTAGTTAGTAATAAGATCGCAAAATCTTCGCTAGAAGCTGGGTGACAGATACCCGTAGGGGACTTTAGCTCGGGTGATGATTATTAAAAATCAAGATTTTTCCTAAGGCAACTCTAAAGCTTATAAAATCAAGTGAGCATGTATTGTTATATACGGGTGGGCAGTGATTTTTAATACAGTAGGGTTTTTGTTCAGGAACTTGACAGGGATAAAGCTTTTCTCAGTATGCTCTATATGGCCTGGATGAGTTTCAAGGATAAGCGTTATTTGATCATGGGTGTTGCCAATAAGAAAAGTATAGCTTGGCACATCGCTAAGACCCTAGAGGCCGAAGGGGCCCATGTCGTCTATACGGTCAGGAGTCAAGCCCGTAAGGACAGCCTCAGGACGCTATTAGAGGGTAGGGAAGTCCATATTTGCGATGTTGAAAAGCAAGAAGACATAGCAGCACTGGCCCTTGCCCTCAAGGGTGGACCTGCGCTAGATGGCCTTGTGCATTCTATTGCCTTTGCGAATTACACTCAAGGGATGGTTCCCTTCCATGAGACTAGCAGGGAGGATTTTCTTCAGGCTACGAGCATTTCTGCCTTTTCTTTAGTGGAGATAGCCAGAGCCTTGAAGCCCTATTTGAAGTATAATGCGTCTGTTGTAGCCATGAGTATATCCTCACAGGTAGTGGCGGAAAGCTACGGCTATATGTCTCCTGTTAAGGCTGCACTGGAGAGTATAGTCCGCTTTTTAGCCAAGTCTTTTAGCCATGATACACAAGTGCGCTTTAATACTGTCAACGCAGGCCCTATCAAGACGAGCGCTTCTGCAGGTATACCGGGCTATTTGAATAACTACTTGTTTGCTGAAAAGCTGACTTTACGCAAAAAAGCCCTCAGCACCCAAGAGGTGGCCAATGCTGCACTTTTTTTGCTAAGCGAGGCCTCCAGCGGTATCAATGGCCAAGGCCTAGTCGTGAACGCAGGGATGGATATGAATTATTTTGATAAGGAAGTTGTGGATTTGGCGAATCAGCTAGGGGCCTAGAATGAGAGAGTTGGGGCATATGCTTGTGAGCATGCAAGTGAATGGTTGGTGAATTTTTTAGGTAAAATATCAACTTTATTGACAATTAAATAAATTTTATATTTAAAATGGGGCTTATTATGGATCTTAGCCCTCGTTTTTTAACTAAGCTGGATAGTCCTTCAACTAAAGGCTTTACATCAGAATCGGACCCCATGGAGGGCAGCCCGCCCCCTGCCGTCAAGCAAGTAGCTGTGCTAGATTGTACGAAGCTAGATTTAGGCTTGGCACCCGATCTGGTTCAAGCTTTAGCCAAAGACAACGAGGCTTTAAGACAAGCTTCACTCCCCCCCGAAGCCATAGCAGTCATTCTTGTGAAATGGCTAGAATATTTTTATACGGAGAGTGTTAGCATAACTAAGGATCCTTCTTTATATGTCCTTGTAATGCAATCCCGTCGTGCTACTGACTGTCCGGGACCTATAGAAGATCTTGAGAAATATGATTGGCTCTTTACCAATGTCACATTTATCCAAGAGTATCTATGTAAGGGTAGCAAGCTTAGAGATAGCATTTCTCGTAGCGTCCAGATTACTAATTGGATCTTTAAGCGTGTCCGTACGGAAAGAATAAAAGAGGGATTGAAACTTCATTTGAATGAGTTATTAAAACCTGTTTTTAAAGCTTCTGAGAAGCATTTAAGGAAAGAAGATATTTTAAAGCTTTTGACAGACTTAGCAGAGCTTTCAGCTACGGTCTATCAAGATAGAAATTATATTTTTAAAGAGTTTCAGGCTTTATTTTCTGAGTTTTCCCCATTCCTGGTTCAGGATTTTTCAAAATATCTTTCCAATAAAGAAAACTATCCTGATTTACCCCTAGGGGCTTTTCGATTTTTGCTTCAGAGGGTCTACTGCACGCAAGATCCAGCATTGGCAAAGCTTTTGCCTGATATCCTTACAAAAATGGAGGAGCAGCAAGAATATTTTGCCGATCCGTCCCTTGCTGTGGCCTATGCTCAGGTGTATGGCAATTTTTTAAAGCTCTATTTTGCGTGGGATAGCACTTGTACGGACCTTTATAGTGAATCCACTCAAAAACGCCTGCTCTATTTAGTGTTTTTAAGTTCTCAGTTCCCAGGCTCTGACTCAGCCTTTACTCTAAAAGACATAGCTCAAATCCTGGATTTTGAAGCTGTTAAGTCGCTCTCAACCCCTCAGGAACAGGGAACGGCCTGCGCAAGGTTTGTCAATCAACTCTATAGCTTTCGTTATTCCATTAGGAATGACGCTGTGGCGGTTGAGGGAAACAAGATGAATGCCGTATTTGAGGCCTATTTTAAAAAAAAACATAAGGGATCCTGCGATTATTTTAGTGTTTTGACTGAACTAGCCATCCAGTTGGATGGCTATATTCAAGGTTTAGCGAAAGATAAGGGACCAACAGAGTTATTACAGCATGTTTTGACTCTCATAAAGAGCTTCGCTACACTTGTTTCTCCTTGCCCTGACTCGATTACGAATCTCATAAAAAGTCCAATCCCAGCCTTTGCAAAGGATGCGCTTGCGGAAGGCCCTACAAAAGCCAAGCTATTGGCGGATTTGATTAGGTTTTTATCTAACTATATAGACAAGCTAAAAGTATCGCATCCCTTAGCCTGGCTGGTTGAATTGATGAGCGTGCAGCAGCTATGGAGTATTGCCTCTACCTATCTAGAGCAGCAGCCTGAAGGCTACGAGGCTCATGAGCATTCTATATACCTAGACCTCTTAAAATATATCTATCGCAGCTTAGACAGAGAAGCCTCTGTAGCACTCGTAAAAGGATTGGAGGATAAGAAAGATTTTTTTGAAAATAGCGTTTGCAGCCAAGACTATCAGGCACTCTACCAGGATATTTTAATAAGTTACTTCTTCCATAAGATGACGCATAGTCAGGTTTATTTTTGTGATTATGCAAAAGATAAAGAGCGTCTCCAGAAAGTAGCTATGCCTTTATATACAGCTTTTATCAAAGAGGTTATAGCTAAAGAAAAGCTTATTTATGCGGATAACCCTCTGAATGGGGACGATTTAGAGGTAGCTACGCCTCCTCTCCTTAAAGATCTAAACTGCAAGGTTATTACCAATAACGAGGGCTACTTTGACGTGGATCAAGATTTTATAGACAAATTGTCCTTAAATCCTTCTCTAGGTAATGTTTTAAAGCTTTCAGCTACCGATGAAACCCCTATAGGCTATACCGCTTATATTCCAGAGGATCCCAAATCAGTGCTCGTGAAGGTCTATGGTGGAAGAGAAAAAAAAGACAAAAAAAATGCTGCTAAAGACAGTCTTCCTAGTCGTTTAGATCAGAGCCTCTTGCAGCAAAAAGTGGCTATTATTTTGTTAAATTTGCCTGATCTTTTAGAATTGTCTGTGCATCAGTCTAACATGCCAAGTAAACTATATACAAAAATTCAAGCCTGTATTCATAGGTTTCATACAGTCTTGAGTGCTGACCCAGAGAGCTTGCACAAGGATTTGGGCTCTTTACGCGGTTTGCCCGTAGGCTTATATGGGCCTAGTTTTGGAGGGTCGCTGACCTTTAATCAGAGCCTTCTGTATCCAAAATCCTTTACAAGGTATATCAGCCATTCAGGAGCGTTGGATGCCTCTCAACAGTTTGATAAGGATGTTACCGCCAGTCAGGAAGGGACTATTACAGAAAGGTTTCCTCTGGTAAAAAGAGCTAAAGATCTTCAAGATACGTATCTTGCATTACATACAGCCAATGATCCCTGTGTGAGTGTGCAATGCAGCTTAGGCTTTTATAAAAAAGCAGCTGCTCATACTCCAGAAGACGAAATTATCTCAGCTGAATACTTATTCCGCGCTGCTCAATTACAAGAGGTTTTAGGCAAGAATGATGACGCCATTGCTATTTATAAAGATATCAAAGCGAAATACCCTAAAACTGAAATAGGTTTAAATATTGACAAATTCATTTTTAAATTGAAAGTGCAGCCATAAGCTCCTTTCTTTTACCTTATATAA
>CAZEFS010000071.1:0-5959 GCA_964511545.1 uncultured Opitutales bacterium | reverse complement strand
AGCTTATTTTTGACGAACCCAGAGAGCAAAAGACAAGGGTTATGCAAGAGGTCTACTACAAGGGCGCCATTTACGAAACTATAGGCGAAACCCTGCATACTGAAACAGAAGAAAAGCTAATCATCTACTACGCTGTCAACAAGCCAGAACAGCTCTTTGCTAGGCCAGCAGGCATGTTTTTTGAGACAGTCGATATCGATGGAAAAATCCTCCCGAGATTTGAGCCTTTAGCCTAGCTAAACCAGTCCCAAGCGTATAGGTACGATCATTACGCAAGACACTTAAGCTTTTTAAAGGAATCCCGCGAGCACTAGCAAGAGGTCTAATATGTCGGGATGTAAGCTACTCCTCCCCTACATACTCAAGCGGATCTTCCAATAGAATACTAGCCTTAAGAGAAGGCGAATAATCTGAAAACTCTCTGGCTGACCTATCCTGGCGCAAGGCATATTGTACGACGCCCATCTTGGCATCTAGGTTGTCTATCATGGAAACAAAAACTGCCTCAGGGGTAGAAGCCATGACGGCTGCGCCCCACTCAAGCTCTCCTTGGTGGCTAAGAACGATATGCTCTAGGCGTTCGGTTAGCTTCGGGCTGAGTTTTGCCTGTAGGGCTCCACGGCGCACTAAACGGTAGCCCAGAACCACGTGGCCCTGTAAAAGACCTATACGGGTTTTTTTGATATTAAGCTTGGTTTCATACTCTAAAACTTTACCCACATCGTGCAGGATAATGCCCGCCAGAGCTAAGTCTGGGTATACTTCAGTATAAATGGGAAAAAGGGCCTGTGCTACGCGTGCCATATGCACCGTATGCTCTAAAAGTCCATAACGGTAAGCATGGTGCATGGAAATAGCTGCTGCACTCATACGAAAGGTAGGCTCTATTTCCTTTAAGACAAACTGTACCGTACTCTTTAGCTGCGGGTGTTGAATGCCTTCCACAATACCTAGGAGCTCTTGCCATAGCGCTAGGGGGTCCTCAAGAGAAGCCTCTATAAGTTGATGCAAGACACCCAATTCTTCAGCTTTTTCCAAAGGTATACTCTCTAAATGATACACTTTTGGGCTAAAGCGCTCTTGATAGTAGTCGCTCTCTCCTTCTAAATGCAGGATGGATCCCTCTGTTAGCCCTTTACAGGCCTGAAAGGCCATAGAATCTTGAAAGAGGTTAAACACAAAGCTTCCGCTCACATCTCCTACTTCTACCATCATATAGGGCATACCATTACGGGCTGTACGGATAGTCAGTTTTTTCAGGACAAATAGGCCTGAAAAATTCACATTCTGCCCTATAGGCAAGGCCTTTAGGTCTTTAGCTGTGTGGGTACAAGAAAAGTTATGTAGATGCGCCATGAAAGATTTTCCAATTATAAACAGGGAAAATCTCTTAGCTGCAAGACCTTTTATAAGCCTTCACACACGATAGATAATGATCTCAAGCTCTTGACTATTGTCATAAAAGTCACAGCATCCACCACCGACATTTATTTGCCATGCTAAAAAACGTTTTAAGAACAGAAAGTGCACCCATACTCTTTTATCCGCCTAATAGCCCAAGGAACTGGGATCCCACGAGCACAAAGGATAACATCCAACGCATCTCAGATGAGAATTTTAGGCTCATTAAGCATTATTTAGCAGACGCACCAGCCACCACCACACTTTCTGAAAGTGTGCAGGAAAACAGCGATAAACGTGTATTTGAAAGAGTTTTACGCATCTCTAAACCAAAAGGTAAAGGGCAGAATTATGCCGAGCGTTACCAATCAGACTCTAGCACTGAGGCAAAGTTCGCTTTGATTAAAGGAATCTTGGAGACTGAGCTCACAAAAACAGCTTCTTTGCATTTCCTCGAAGACCCTAAGCGCCGGGTAGACGTACAGCTTGACGCTATAGATCTTATACCGGATGAGCTCTGTGTCCGTCAGGGTAGCAGCAGAGATGCCTTACGCCTAGCTATTGCTAAAAACACCCGGCTGAGCCCTAAGAATCGTTGCCAGGCAATGTATCGCCTAGAGGCTGATGATAGCCAGATCGAAGTCTTAAAAGTCTTTAATCAGGATGACTCTCTTTTTGAGGCCTTGCTCTTCGATATCAAGGTAAAAAAACTCCAACTTCAAGGTTTATGCTCAAGCTTGATATCCACAAAGCAGCAAAAAAAACTATCTAAAAACTTACTCCATTTTTATTTTTTAAATAAAGATCCAGGCACACATCGATCTTTAGATGATTTGCTAAAATTAGCATTTATTCTAGATAGAACGCAGACAGAGGTCTACCCTGGCCATACCATAGCTGTTTCCAACTCTGACGCAGCTCTGATAAACTTAGCCTTAAATCCCTCTTTTTCTTTGAATGATAGATTTAGAGCCTTAAGACCTATTCTAAGCGTAGAAGCAAAGCTACATATCCCGGAGCTGAAGGCCTTACTGCACACGCATGCATCGAAATCTACTATTTCTTCAAACCATAAGCTTTCCAAATGCGAATTGATATCACCAAGAGAGTTCTCTTCCGATTTAGCATTGCTATTATTGCCCAATAGTCAGGATGTTATGGATTTGTACAAACTCATTCAATCTTACTATGGTATACCTAGAAAGGTGCAGGATCACCTCCACAATCGTACTGAACTTTTAAATAAAGCGATTGATGACATACAGAGGATACTGGAAGATTTGAGCGAATCTCAAGACCCCGCCCTATCCTCGCTGCAAGCTTACCAAATGCGGACCCTAAGAAACATCCAAAGCCAAGCACAGCAGAAAATCTATTATCTTAAAAAACTTCCCGGGCTAAAACAAAAAGCTCTGGACCGTGTATCCCTTTCAGCAAAACCTAAGTATGCCTTGCCTCCAAACATACCGGTTTTAAATGTAGTGCTTGATGTCTTTCGTAACCTAGACCCCTTAAATCGTAAAGACTTGGATAGCCACATCAAACTATGGCGAAATATGGTCATTAATCAAGATTCCGAACCTCTCGATTTTTGGCTATGGCTAGACAAAGTAGACACAGGTGCCTTGCGCGATAATAGATATAGCTTATGGAATAAAGAACAAAAACGAGTCCAATTTCAAGAAGGCCTAGCTTATAATGCCGTATTTGGAAATAAAAATGATAATAACCGCCTTGATCGCGACTATAACTATAACATTGGGCAAGACGGCCAGCTTTATATCCTTCCCGACGAACATGAAGGTATCGACTTGACCCATGACACTATATTAAAAGGCAAAAATATTCTAGCAGCTGGATGTGTAAATTTTGAGCAAGGCAAGCTGGTCTATATAGACGTCGCTAGCGGGCATTATGCGCCCGACCGTTTTAAAAATCTACAGCCTGCCTTAGCCTATTTTTTGAAAAAGAATCCCGGGGCCATTCATTCGGATACCCAGATAGGAAATTACAAAGAGGATCATCCTATCTACCTCTATGAAGCCTTTAAAGACATGAAGAGTCCTGAAGGCGAGGAGGAGAGAAAAACTATAAAATTGAGTTTGAAGCAGCTCGGCTTCGAATTCGGAGAGTCTTCTTCGCTTACTTAATAGACTTGGTGAGCGATTTGCGTATAGCTTCTACCTGTACGTCTAACCTGGCATCTACCACGCCAATGTCGGTTTCTAGCATACAGCTTCCTGCAGGTATGCGGCCATCGGCTATAATATCGATATAACCGATACCTGGAAAGCTTTTCAGCACCTCATCCACTTCAGCCTCTAGGATACGAGCGTCGGATGGGTTTACTTTTAGGGCCACGCGCTTTTGGTTGCGGACTAAAGCGAGGGATTGTTTTACCACACGGGTA
Source organism: uncultured Opitutales bacterium (assembly GCA_964511545.1). GTDB lineage: Bacteria > Verrucomicrobiota > Verrucomicrobiia > Opitutales > CAZEFS01 > CAZEFS01. Next base: position 2,148 of record CAZEFS010000071.1, on the reverse strand, counting down.
ATCTTATCCTTGTCCTCCATTTCACCCAATATACGGTTAATGGCCTTCATTACAATATCAATGACTTGTTCTTCAAAAGCCTCTAGGTTGCGTATGCTTTTATCAATGCTTTCTAACATGTGCTCAGCCAGTTTTGCCTTGCCCTCTTCCTCGCCCTTAGCAAAGCCTTTTTTACGCTCTTCATCAAAGGCTTTTTGTGCACCTGCTAGGATTGCCTCCGCCTTGGCCTTAGCCTCGGCTATGAGGCTATGATACTCTACATACTGGGCATACTCTAGGGCTTTTATGATTTTTTTTTCCGGTAATAAATGGGTACCCTCCGCTATTTTTACGTGAAGCATAATTGCCAATTTGGGTTAATTTCTTTGATAAGCAAGCGGTGTAGAAAGGAATAAATATTCGTTCTTTCAGCCTCTGTGCCACTACGGGTAAAACTCCAGCTATAGTCAGCTGGGAGTTTCAGCTGCAGGCGCTGTTGAATGCTTGCTGGCTCGCTAGAAAATAAGTGCTCTAGCATCCTTTGCCCAGCAGCTATAATACCTAAATACAGATTGGAAGGATTAGGACTGAGCGTAGTAATCTGCGGCTTTAAACGGTTAAACAAGGGGGCTTTTTTCACAGCAAACGTATAAATCGCCTCCCCTATTTTTTCTTTAATATCTAAGAGGGCCTTTTTCTCCACTACTTGGACAATATTTTTAGAGTAATAAATGGCTCCTGCATGTAAGACCAGGTTCGCTAGAGTCTGCGGATCTAAGAGGGCCAGGCGAAGGTGTAAAAGCCGAAAGTCTGTATGAAAGGCACCTTTGAGTTTGAATTTTTGAAGAACCAGCTCGTTTAGCTTCGTTTTACCTCGTTCAGAAGCAAGCAAAGCATCAAAGACAGCCTTAGGGATGTATGTATTCGGCAGGTGCGGCATTAAAGTGGCAGATCAAGCTAAAAAGCTCATCTTTTCTTTGGTAAAACTCTTTTAGCAAAGCCGAAATTTGCATAAACGATTACGCTGCAGTATCTGAACTTGCAGCTGCTTTAGGTTTTTTACGAGACATCCACACATAAGCGCCTATCCCACCCGCGGCTAAAAAGCCGAGAATACTCGCTCCAATAATAAAGGGTAAGGGGCTCACTTTAAAGCGTTCTGGGTCTATAATAGGCTGCTCACCCGCTGGAGCAGTGGTATCGTTTTCATCTACAGCAAATAGAGCTAGAGTCACATTATCATAATTGAGGCCCTCTATACTTTTCACCACTAGATTTTTAATCTGAGGGGATAGCGCCTCTACTCCTGAGTTTTTCCTGTATTTTATAAAAATAGCAGCTGAAGATGGATAGATGGTATCAGCCAAAGGGTCATTATTAGGGATTACAATATGTACCTTTGCATGCAAAACACCGCTAATAAGAAGGATGGTACTTTGCAAATCCTGCCCTAGGGCATGCATGTAGCGGATACGTTCTTCAGAGGGTGAAGACACAAGGCCCGATTTCTTAAACACATCCCCCACACCCAAGAACTTGCTCCTGGGATAGCCATAGTTATTTAAGATATCAATCGCATCCGCAAAATGCCGAGGATCGATGTTGACAATATAGGTATTTTCTGCGCCAGCAGTTTTGGAGGCGGCTATTCCGTTTCGAATGAGAATAGCTATCATTTCATTGGCCTCTTTTTCAACTAGGTTAGAATAGAGATCTTTTTGGCTACAGCCACCTAAAAATAGACTAGAAATGAAAAGAAGAGGGAGAAAAAGCTTAAGCCCAGAAAAGCGCATATAGTACATGATAAATAGAACCCTTTGTTTATATAAAAAAAGACCCATGAAGTAAAGCTAATATCTTGCCTATTTTACCTTTAAGATTGTCTTTAATGCTACCTTCATGCAGTTTCATAGCCATGCAAGAAGCCCAAAAAGAGAATGTCTTGAGCGTTAGCAAGCTGCACATCAGCTTTAGCAGCGGTTCTCACTGCTTTGATGCAGTCAAAAACGTTTCTTTTTCGCTGCACAAGGGAGAGTGTATGGCTATCGTAGGAGAGAGTGGAAGTGGAAAGAGCTTGACGGCCTTGGCCCTTACGCGTCTCCTTCCGGCTAAAGGCTGCATGGTAAGAGGAGAGATTTATTACAAAGGAAAAGATGTCCTAAGCTTAGG
>CAZEFS010000070.1:0-6193 GCA_964511545.1 uncultured Opitutales bacterium | reverse complement strand
GCTCCATATATTCTTCCTAAGTTCCCTTGGCTATCTGCCCATTCATCCCAAATGGTGACGCCATGCTCGTGTAAATACGCAAGATTCGTCTCTCCTTTTAAAAACCATAAGAGTTCATGAATGATAGACTTGGTGTGTACTTTTTTTGTCGTCAATAAAGGGAAGCCTTTTTCAAGATCATAGCGCACTTGTGCTCCGAAAATACTGATAATTCCCGTTCCTGTACGGTCATTTCGTTTTTCACCCTGTGTTAAGACAGTTTTAAGAAGTTCTAAGTAGGTCTGCATAGCAATACATTCATATCAGAAAACCATAAGCTAAGTATACCCAAAGGAGACTGCAAGCTCTCGTTTATGGTTGCTAGCATACCCTATGCTTGACACAGCTTGATTTTATATATAGGATATCGTTATTCAATAAGCTTAAGTTGTTCTTAAGTCTTCTCCTATCCATTCATCCATCCTTCAGCTCATATAGTCTCTTATGATAACAAAAACTAAAAAAAATCGCGCTTTTACCTTGGTAGAAATCATGGTGGTTGTGGTCATTATTGGTCTTTTAGCCAGTATTGCCATACCCGCTTTCAATAAAGTTCGAGGTAGCGCTAGAGAAAGAGCCATTCAAGGCAACTTGCGTAGTATAGCCAACGCTGCTCAGTCGTATTTTATTGATAATCCTAATGCCACCTCTGTTAGCTATAGCCAGCTAACATCGGGTACCCAGCCCTATTTAGCCACTACCATTACCCCTGTGGCTGATGAAACCTATACGGGTATCTCTATAAGCTCTACGAGTAATACCTTGTCTCTCACCTCTACTACTCTAGGAAAGACTATAACGGTCAATTACTAGTCGCCTTAGCGTATTGTCTGTAAGGACTTCTCCTTAAATTTTCCTTGGCCTAAGCACTATGCAGTGTTTAGGCCTTTTTTATGCACTAGCCAGGCCTTTGCTGTGTATCAAGGTAAAAATAGGCCTAAAAAAAGATTGATCCCTGCTGGCGAATCTGCTCTTCTAAGATATGGCAACAGCATCTAACACTCCTTCTGCACGCACCCTCAATTCTGATAAAAATTCAGATAAAAACAACCTAGACTTTACCATTGCCTCCATCAACAAGCAATTTGGGGAAGGTTCCCTAATGCGTATGAATGAGGCTAAAAATATTAACTTGTCCGTTATTCCTACTGGGTGCATCGCTGTAGACTTAGCCTTGGGCGTAGGGGGTTTGCCTCGTGGAAGGGTCGTAGAAATTTTTGGTCCAGAGTCTTCTGGTAAAACGACATTTTGTCTTAGCGTCATTGCCCAAGTGCAAAAACAAGGGGGGAGTGCTGCCTTTGTAGACGTAGAGCATGCGCTGGATCCTCGCTACGCTAAGGTTGTGGGTGTGGATCTGGATAGCCTACTGGTGTCTCAGCCTAGTTCTGGGGAAGACGCACTCAATATTGTCGAAATGCTTGTCGCCTCACGGGCGATAGATCTCGTTGTCCTAGACTCTGTTGCCGCACTTGTTTCTAAGGCAGAGCTTGAAGGCCAAATGGGAGACGTCACCGTAGGTGCCCAGGCCCGATTGATGAGCCAGGCTATGCGAAAGCTCACTTCTGTTATCAGTAGGACCAATTGTATTTGCCTTTTTACCAACCAAATTCGTGAAAAAATTGGTGTGATGTTTGGCAGCCCAGAAACAACCCCCGGTGGCCGAGCCTTGAAGTTCTTTTCTTCCATCCGGATAGATATTCGCCGGACAGGTCAGATTAAGGAAACTTCTGGTAAAATTGTGGGGAACCGTACGCGCCTGAAAATTGTAAAAAATAAGGTAGCACCCCCCTATACTGAATGTGAGTTTGATATTATGTACGATGAAGGCATCTCTCAAACCGGCGCTGTCTTAGACTTAGCTCTAGAGCTCAAGGTCTTGGAGAAAAAAGGTTCTTGGATTGCCTATAAAGGCACTATGATTGGCCAAGGAAGAGAGGCTGCCAAAAAGTATCTTGCAGATAACCCCGCTGCCTTAAAAGAGCTCCTGGATATTATTCTAAATAAGGCCAAGGTCTCTTGCGGTAGCATTTTAGGGGGAAGTGGTGATACGACTGAAGATTAACCTTTCTTAGACCTTGCCTGCTTTTATGCCTCTCAATCGGTTCAAAGCTCTATCCAGAAAGCGAAAGTTTGGCTTAGGTTTTGTGGTGCTTGTAGGTATCTTGGCCTTGGGCTATTATTTTTGCTCTCCCTGGATGCACAAGACTAGCGCTGCTATCTACCACAAGATAGATGAGCTAGCAGATACGCATCCTGTGTTTTTGGTCTCTACTGGTTTTTTGCTCATTCTTTTTGGCCTACCCGTATCTTTCTTTTATGTCTTAAGCGTTGCAGTCTATGGGACAAATCAGGCCTTACTCATTAATACGGCTATGCTGGCTTTGCATCTAAGCCTCACCTATTTTATGGCTTCCTACGCCCTAAAGGGCTTATTGGTGCCTTTCCTAAGAAAAAGGGGGCACAACCTGAAGGCTATTCCTCCGGCTATGCAAACGCGTGTAACGGTTTTACTGCGGGCCTTTCCGGTAGTCTCTGTTACGCTTCAAAATGTTTTGCTGGCCCTAGGTGGGGTACCGTTTAAGAAATACTTTTGGATTTCTTGGCCATTTCAGTGCATCTGGATGATTGCCATTGTCTTGTCTTCAGGGTCAATTCTGGAGGGCAATGTCGGCTTTGGCCTAGCAGGCCTAGGTCTTTTAGCAGCACTGATCTTCCTAACGCGCATGCTCAAGGGTAAGTCAAAAAAGCCAGAAATCCAGCTTTAGGTTAATAAAAATCGGATTATCAGAAGCTTTCACCCCTAAAGCCTAAACAAAACTGAGGTTCAACCCCGTTGCTATGCTTTAAAGAGAAGGGCTAATGCCAAGATACGGTCAAACGTTGCAGCTGTCTGTAAAGATTGGTGCGCAAGGGGCCTTCAGCCATTGACGCAGCAGCGTCCATACGAGCATGTACAGATAGGCTACTGTCTTGAGCGATTTCTAATAAAATCCTTTCCTTAATTTCTCCTGGAGTCATCCTCCACGCAGCGCCTATACGACAATTTGCATCCACGGTTTTGTCTTGGGCGATTTTCCGTAAAGTCTCTTCTCTCATTTCTCTTTGCGGAAGTCGCACTGCCGCACGTATACGAGCCCATGGGTGCGAGTTTGTGTCTTCAATGATTTCCCATAAATCGCTTTCACTGATGGGTTCTTTAATTATTTTTTCTAAAGCCATCTGCTCCCAAGCATCTAGACGATCTCTTGCATCCATGTTCCTGTTTTGATATATCTCCCATAAAACCTGTTTTTTATCCCTGAAAGAAAGTTCTCTTGCCGCATCCATACGGATCGATGGGGGTAATTTTCTATTTTGGGCAATTTCCAGAGGTGAAACAGGGTCAAATCCTACAGAAACCTGCTTTACCCTTGAGAAGCTTTTTCCCACTGTAGTATGCCGTTTATCTTCAGGGTCAGAAGCCGCATTAGGGGTACTTAGCTGCTGTGCTAACGGTAATGTGAATAATCGGGGAAATTGCATAATAATAAGTAGGTTAGGATACACGCAAGTCTTTGTCTATTTTATAATCATACTACCTGACAAAAAATATTTAGAGCGCATATGAAGTGGAAGGGGAGCGGATAAAGTCATCAAAAATGAGGTAGTAAATGCGATCGAAGATCGATCTGAAAAAACTTAAGGGCTGACACCTAATAATACTCTTTGAGGATCGATTTTAAATCCTTAAGAAGTTGTTTGGGTGATCCCAGGTTAAACCTCCACTAGCACTCTTCATCAAGAAGAGATTAAAATGCTGTCTTGGAATGCCATTAAACTTCCGGATCTGCCATTTTGCTTGGTTCCAAAAGTTTTCAATACCGTTGATATGGTTATGATTTTCGGCAAATAATTGACTGTGGTTGATGCGAAAATGTTAAAATTCCGACATAAGCAAAGCATTATAGGCTCTAAAGCAATCTGTATAAACGATACTGTCAGGCTCAATCTTTTCGTGGATTATAGGCATTAAAGTGTCGGCTTTTGCATCGAGAATGATCTGGGTATAAACTGTACCTCCTCGCTTTAAAAGGCCAAATACAGCTACTTTGCCAGAAGCTCCTCTGCCACGTTTTCCTTTTTGGATACCCCCAAAATATGATTCATCAAGCTCAATTTTCCCAAAATTTTGCTTTTTAAGAGCAATTTTCTCTCTCAATTTATGGAAAAATCTGATCCCCGTATTACGATGAATTCCCATTAAATCAGCTGCTGTTCTGGCTGTTATTCCAGCAATAAAATATCTCATCAGCTCTAACTGCTCTGATTGGTTTAGTTTGCAATACTTTACGTACATCCTGATATCTGAATTTTTTTAAAAATCAGGTGTCAGCCCCTTTTTGTCAGGTAGTATGGACCTTAGCTACACTACCTAACAAAAAAGGGGTAAGTTAAAAGCTTGATAAACAGAGGGAAAGCTGGCATCAACCTTTTATGAAAAAAAACAACTTACCCAATGGGTAGGCGATATTATATCGCTAAATAAGTCAAGAGCAAAGTGCTTAATGAGAATGATGACGGGGATGATTACGCTGAGAACGGTCAATTTGAACCGATTAAGCCAGGCTTTTCGGCCGACGGTTCAAGAGGCCTCACACGAGCGCACCATGAGTCGTTTTCTGAAAGAAATACAGATAAATCCACTGGAAATCCTTCGGATAGTTAGAGCTATGCTCGCTGCGAAAAAAATAGAATACTTATGCAAATAGGTATCGTTTTTGTTGGCTTGTCGGGCGTCTCCACTACGCTGAAGCTTCAGGCTACGCTCTATGAGCTACGCCTGACACGTCGGGAGACAGGTAGTTTTTAAAGCGACGTGTCAGGCGAAGCTCAACGAGCGAAGCCCGAAGCCCGAACCCAGGGGGCAAAAGACTTCCTTTCCCAAGGGATCTAATATAGAATCTACAGGCATCACAGACCCCTTGAAACTGCGAAATTTAACCCACATTATCATTTGATGCTTCCTTTTTGTCCTCCATCACGTACCCTATATTTCTTCACATTTTCCTATTCGCTTTATCATTAAGGCCCACGGCTACATCCATAAAAGTTTTTTCAGATCGCTCTTCGATCGTGTTTATTACCTCATTTTTAATGACTTTATCCACTCCAGTTCCACTGTTTATGCGCTCTAAATTTTTTTTGTCAGGTAATTTAACTTTATCCAAATTTTAGGCTTGACTTTTTGGTTCTCTTTTCTTCTACTCGCACCATTTTAGGAATCCTGCGTTTTCGCTTCTTCCTGTACCGCTTTCTAGCTCTTCTCTCACCCTTACATCATGAAGTCTTCTTTTCTGCTTTCATTTTTTTCAGCCTCTCTACTTTTTTTATGTGCCTGTAGCCCCACCTGCAAGAATCTGACCCCCCCCCCAGGCGCCACAAAATCCTTCTCACACCTATAGTATGCGTATGGCTGCAAACGTGCGTGCTCCTCATGTGATAGAAAATAGTATCGAGCCTTCGATTACTATCAACGGTGCTACCCACCCCATGCGGAAAGATCGCCACCAGTCGCAGGTTTTTTACTACGATTATCGGATGCCTGAAGGGCAAAACCACGTTTCTTACTATTATACCCTCACCTACAAAACAAAGCAGCAGGCAAGTGTCAAAACCCATACCCATACCTCAGACTTGTATAAATTTGAACCCATCAATCGTTATATCCACGCATTAGAGTACGATAGAGGGCCTGTGGGGTCCGAGGTCACGCTCAGTGGCCGTGGCTTTACAAAAGAGGATGTGATCAAACTCGGAGACTGCCCTGTCCCAACGCAAGTGGTATCTCCCTCGCTGATTCGCTTTACCGTCCCCCTCCTAGAAGCGGACAGGGCTTATCCAGTTCGTATTGAAAACTCAAATTCATCCTTGCATCTGGGTAGCTTTTATATCGATGGCTCCTCTCTCATTGCCGATAGAGAACTGATAGAGCTCAACCGTGGCGAAACTATTTCTCTAAAACTTCGGACAAATGCCCACCCCCTCCCCCTGGATATTCTTTTTTCCATTACAACCGATATCCCAGAGGCTATCGCCGTTGAGGGTCTTACCCTAAAGGCAGGTCAAGTAGAGGCAAGTTTGAGCCTCAAGGGTCTCAGTCGCGGTCAAGGTACCC
>CAZEFS010000069.1:1799-6235 GCA_964511545.1 uncultured Opitutales bacterium | reverse complement strand
AAGCGCATAGCCTACCTAGAAGGAAAGCTAAAAACAACAGAGACGAGCCAGGCAGAAACGCCTGTTATAAAAGCAGAGCTAGAGCAACTCAGATTTTTACAAAACAAGGGGCCTCTATCGATTGAGGCACATGTCAAGGTATTAGCATTGAAGCAGGAAGCTGCGAATCTAGTCTTAGATCGGCTGGCAGAACACAAGCTATCGCTAGTCCCCTCTTACCCTAATAGCACAGGAGAGGATAAAATCTTAGGGAATCTTTATAAGAAACAAATTGAGGATGCCCAGAAAGCTATAAACACTTATTTTAAGAATAAAACTCAGCACTATATAGAAACCCTGGCTATGCCTCTAGAGGAGGACCCGCCGCCTTATAAAACCCTGCAAAGTAGCATAAAAACCATTCAACAGGACATAGCAAAGATCTTGATGGAGCATCAGGTCCACACACCGGGAACTCGCCTAGGAGACCTGGTCCAGAGCTTAGAGCACACGCACAATAAAATAATTCTTAACACCCAAAAGTGGGACCCTGTTACACAAGACATGTATTGTTATAACAACAATGGCTCTGCCCAGAAATTTACCAGCGTGCTCACCCCAGCGCTACACCTCAATGCTGGGCTAGATTACCAAGACTTAAGCCTCAGTGACGTAAGATTTACCTCTGCCAAGCGCCATGAAGGTCAGGTAAACCTAGAGGGCAGGACAATACAAGGCCTGAGCTCTGAGATGCAACATTCCAAGCATGCAGTCAACCTATGGAAGTCTGACCTGTATACAGAAGGAAAGGATGGAAATGCAAAACTACTAGGCTCTGTCTTCCGCCATGGGGTATTAGCAGCTTACCACGATAGGAATGACTTGAGCAGAAAAGAAAAAAATATCAACCGGGCCAAAGAAGTCGTCACCGCTATGGTGCACACCAACCTAAAAGACAAGATAGCGAACCTAAAAGACGGGGATACCCTAGAAGTACCGATTGTAGCAACGAACTTACAGTCTGCTTCTGATACGGTGGCTTTTGCGAAACATGTCTTAAAGCCTGGACATAATGAAAAGGCCCACATCCAAGAACATATGAAGGCCTGGAAAGACCTAAAAGCATTCCCCGTCAACATAGATGGCAAGACCATTACCGTCCAGCCTAAGCCGATTACGTTTAATTTTGGCGTGAATGTGCTCTCTGTAGGAAAGGCATCGAAGCTTGCAAGCACGTGGCGGAGCGTAAAAGCAGCCAACCAAACGGGCATGGAGGCTCTTTTAGGCAAAGACTACTTAGAGGGGAACAAAGAGGCTATAAGCACGCTAAACCCTAGCCTTCTTTTACCTGAAAGGGATAAAAACGGTGATGAGAATGGTGAAAACATTCAGAAAAATAAAGCCATTCGAGCCCTCGCCCAGGATATCCATGCAATTTACAATAGCAAAGCCTATCAGGCACAAGGCGTAGACCCTTATAAATTGGTAGCGAGGATCAATGCGCTTGCGATCCTCTCTGGAAGGCAGGCTAGCATCAACTGCAAAAGTGGCAAAGATAGAACGAGCGTGTGTGATGCGGAAATCAAACACCTCCTGAGTCATATTGAGCTCAGCCAAGGAGAAGACCCTATTCTCCCCTCCTACGAAAAGCCCCTAGAAGGGCCTGAATGCAAAAACTACCAAAACTTCATCTTTGCTAAAGGAAACTTTACCATACAAGAGAAAAATACGGGCATAGCTGGTTACAAGTGTGGCGGTGTACCAGCGCTATTTAAAAAAGTAGCTGAAGGCTCTTCTTACTTACAAGATCTCTTTGTGGGCGGATCGAAGTGCGTTAAAGTTTAAAGCGCAAGGCAACTTAGACAGGGAAAATAGGCACAGAACATTTCCCTATAAGCCTAGATCTAAACTAGACCTAGCTGGATACCAGGGAAAAGCCATGTAGATTCTAGATTCCATACTTGATCCACGCTGGAAGATCGTCTATGTAGAGAGGCTAAAATTAGTTTCCATGTGTATGCACCAGCCTCCTGTCGAAAGTTTAGCCTCTCTTGAAAACATGCTTAGTCTTCTGCCCTCTTTAGCTGAAACTAAGCTGGTATCGATCCAAACACGGGGAGAGTTTGAACAGCTCAAGTCCCAATTTCTAGGATCTAATGGACAGCTGACGCATTTAAGCAAAAAAATGGGAAGCCTAAGCCCAGAAGATAAGCCTAAGCTCGGAAAGGCTATGAATACCGCCAAAAAAGACCTAGAGGCTCTCTTTAAGGCTAAGTTAGACACCCTCCTCCAGGCAGAAAAATTAGCCTCCTTAGGCCCAAAGATTATAGATCCTACCCTCCCCGTAGAACCCAAGCTAGGCCTTCGCCACCCGCTCAGCCTGCTAAAAGAAGAGATGCTAGCTGCCTTAAAGCCCCTAGGCTTTTCTTTTGCAGAAGGGCCAGAGATCGAAACAGAATGGTACTGCTTTGATGCTCTCAACACCCCCGCAGACCATCCCGCTAGAGACATGCAAGATACCTTTTTTCTAGGCCCAAACCTTCCCCTAGCCCACAGGCCGCTAAAGCATAAGGAGCGCTACATCCTAAGGACCCACACGTCTAACGTGCAGATTCGAAAAATGCTAGAAAGTCCTCCTCCACTTCGCGTAGCAACTATTGGCAGGTGCTATAGGCGAGATGCCGTAGATGCCACCCACAGCGCAAACTTTCATCAGCTAGAGGGCCTATATGTCGATGAAAAGGTGAGCCTAAAGGACTTAAAGAATACCTTGGATTACTTCCTAAAATCTCTCCTAGGAGAAGGCGTTGAAACTCGCCTCCGTCCTAGCTTTTTCCCTTTTACAGAGCCCAGCTATGAAGTCGATGTACGCCTTCCTAATATCGGAAAACTCAGCAACCAGTGGTTAGAAATCTTGGGTTGTGGCCTGGTAGACCCCAAGGTCTTTGAAGCAGTAGGCTATGATAGCCAGCGCTGGAGAGGCTTTGCCTGGGGGATGGGACTAGAGCGGCTAGCCATGATACGCTACCGCATAGAAGACATTCGCTACTTTTACCAAAATGATACCCGCTTTCTAGAGCAGTTTAATCCAGGGGTGGCACAGGCTTAACTTTTAGTTTTATATTTTTATGAAAATTAGCTATCAATGGTTAAAACGCTACCTCCCTACCTTCAATACTAGCCCAGAAGAGCTAGCTGAGGTTTTGCCTAGCCTCGGTTTAGAGGTAGAAGCTATCGTCCATAAAGGTCTACAGGCCTGTAAGCGTGTAGTAGTTGGAGAAATCTTAAGCAAGGAAAAGCATCCAAATGCAGACCGCCTTAGCCTCTGCACGGTTAGCATTGGCCCCTTGGCAAGCCCCTTAAGTATCGTCTGTGGTGCCCAGAACCATAAAGTAGGCGATAAGGTACCGGTGGCCCTAGAAGGAGCCGTTTTAGCAGGAGGGTTTAAAATCCAGCTCTCAACGGTGAGAGGCATACCCTCTGAAGGCATGCTCTGCAGCGCCCAAGAACTAGGCCTGGCTGAAACGAGTGAAGGACTCCTCATCCTCGAGCCCGCTACTCCCCTAGGTGAGCCGCTCTCGACGCTTTTCCCTGAAAAAGATGCTATTTTAGAGCTAGGTATTACACCAAACCGGGGCGATGCCATCAGCCATCTAGGGGTAGCACGTTGCTTAAGTGCCTATTATGATCTACCTTTATCGCTTCCTACGACTATAGACTGGGTGAATATAGCGCCTAAGGCAGCATTCCTAAGCCCTCCTATCGTCCTGTCTTCTGCCTGCCCTTATTACAGCGTACTTTGCATTGAAGGCGTAGAAGTTAAAGAAAGCCCAAGCTGGCTTAAAAAAGACTTAGAAGCCCTTGGCATAAAGCCTATTAACAACATTGTAGACATTAGCAATTGGGTGATGTTGGATCTGGGTCAGCCTTTGCATGCGTTTGATGCAGCAAAGATCCAAGGCCAGCAGCTTGAAGTACGTTTGGCAAAGGCAGGCGAAACCCTTCACGCGCTGAATGAGAAAACCTACACTTTAAATGAAGCTCTTCTTGTGATAGCAGATAGCCAAAAGCCCGTGGCCCTGGCGGGCGTCATTGGAGGCAGCGAGAGCGCTATCAGCGAAAACACCTCTAGCATTCTCCTAGAAAGCGCTTATTTTGAGCCTTCAGTTATACGCAAAGCTACCCAACACCTAGGCTTAAATACCGATAGCGCCTACCGCTTTGTAAGAAATGTAGACCCCAATGGAATGGCCCTGGCTGCTAACCGGGCTGCGGAGCTGATCATCCAGCTAGCAGGCGGAAAGATAGTGGGCAAACACGTACACCACGCCAATCTTAACCTAGAACCTAAAAAAATTAGCCTTGGCTATGCGTATGTCCTTGAGGTATGTGGTTTTCATCTAGAAAAAAAGATTATAATTCAAAAGCTTGAAACGGCATTCGCCTCTATTTTATCC
>CAZEFS010000069.1:0-1789 GCA_964511545.1 uncultured Opitutales bacterium | reverse complement strand
ACGGTAAAACTCAAGCCAGAAGATTGTTTTGAAGTAGCAGTGCCCACCTTTTTACGCGATGTCGAAAGACCTATCGACTTGATTGAAGAACTCATCCGTATCTACGGCACCCAACATATACCGGATGAAAAGCCAAAACTGCCTAGCCTCCCACTTGAAGATGACCCTAGCTTGAAAGTCTTTCAAAAACTGGAGACCTACCTTTTAGCCCAAGGTTTTAGTGAAGCGTATAACTATACGACAGTCAGCCAAGGGCAGCTTCTAGAGTGGCAAGATGAGAATGCAGCAGACTTCCTTGCCTTAGCCAACCCCCTGACTCAGGAGCAGACCCACCTTCGAAGCTCCCTGATTCCTGGACTCTTAAAAACAGCTCAGTACAACCTCCATCAAAAAACGGGCAGGCACCGGTTTTTTGAGCGTGGCAAAACCTTTCATGTCTTGAATGGAAAAGTAGAAGAACGCTTTAGCCTAGCTTGCATACGCTTGCCCAAACCTTACAAAACTTGGCAAAAAGAAGAACTAGAGGATTTTTATACCGTAAAAGCACTCTTAGAGAGCTTACTCAGTTTAGCAGGCTTAAAAGGCTATCACTATGAAGTCTTTAGCCAAAAAGGCTACCAAGAAGGCTATGCAGCCAGAGTCATCGCTTCTGATACTCGCTCCTTTTTTGCCACTTGTGGTACCCTCCATCTAGACCTCAGCTCCGCTTACGACCTTCCTCAGGCCCTGGCCTTTGAGATTAGTTTTTCTGAGCAGTCTTTCAATGCAGTACCCGCTTGCCCTCAATTTCAACCATTTTCGACATTCCCAGGCATTACAAAAGACCTCTGCCTCATCGTAGACAGCTCGCTAAGATCTGAAGAAGCCCGTGCAGATATGGCTAGCATCTTACATAGCCTCTGCTCAGACGATTTTGGATTAAAGCACCTGCGTCTTTTTGATATATTCCAGGGGAAAGGCTTGCCTGAAGGGCAGAAAAGCCTTGGATTTGAAATAAAATTTGCATCCCCTATACGTACCTTGAAAGAGGCGGAAGTGAATGCCATCTTTAATGATTTACAAAACAAGCTTGAAGCCCTAAATAGATATAAGGTTCGTAAGACTACCTAGTACCACCCATCCTTGCTTTCATATGCATACACCAAAAACAATAGACATCGACTATCTAGCCACACTTGCCAGATTAGAACTCAGTCCTGAAGAAAAAGAATGCTACCTAGAGCAAATACAAAATACCTTGCAATACATAGATAAGCTAGGTAGTGTGGATGTATCTGGTCTAGAGCCAGAAGCCCATAGCTTTACACGCTATAATGTCTGGGCAGAAGATACAGCAGAAGCTTGTTTAAGCCCAGAAGAAGTCTTTTTGAATGCACCCGATGCGGAAGAAGGCCAGTTTAAAGTTCCGCAAGTGATGGAAGATGCTTAACCCACTGTGATAAACCTAATGTTCCTATTGTATGCTTGAAGATTTTACTTGTAAAACGGCAACCGAGCTCAGCCAACTTCTCAATGCAAAGGCTATCAGCGCTGTCGAACTTCTGCAAGAGTTTGTCAACAGAGCTGAGCGGCTAGACTACAAGATCCAAGCGTTTTTAAGCCAGCAAGTCAGTTTTGCTCTAAAACAAGCTAAAGCCTCCGATGAACGCAGAAATAAAGGCCAAAGCCTCGGGCCCTTAGACGGTATACCGATATCCTTAAAAGACCTAATTGCCGTAAAGGGCCAACCGCTTAGCTGTGCGAGCAAGATTTTACAGCATTTTATCTCTCCTTATGATGCTACGGTGAC
>CAZEFS010000068.1:0-6302 GCA_964511545.1 uncultured Opitutales bacterium | reverse complement strand
AGGGCCTTGGCATTTAAGATGATGGTTTGCTCCAGGTCCTTTTCCTGCATCTGAGGGTAGAGAGAGCGGCAGAGCTCTGCTTGTATCTCCTCTTTAGAGAGCATCAAATCTAGACCGATACAGGCATAGTCTATACGTTTTCTAAGATCTAGACTGTTCCAAAAATAAGTTTGGCCATCCTCTTTTTGAAGGAGGATGAGGCCCTCTTGTATGAGCGGAAAAGCATCTATGCTTAAGGCTTCTTGTTGCTGCCGCAAAAAAGCCTGATGGGCACGATGCAAAATATAAGCCTCTGCTACCTTGTAATAACCAGTTCGCATGAGCTCTTCTTCCACTCTGTTTTGAGTGTCCTCAATATCAATCAGCGTAGCGTCTTGGGCCTGAAAGCTTTGGGTAACGGCCTCAGCGATAGCTTTAGCGGGCCCAGAGTCTAAGCCTAAAGACAAAAAGGCCTTACGGACAGCAATTTCGATCTTTGTAGGGTTCCACGGCACTACTTGCTTGTTACGGCGCACAAGCCGCAAGGCCTTTGCGGGTTTAAACGACGGCAAAGCCTCTTGCATACGCTGTAGCCAGAGGCTCTTAGCGACGGCATAGGCATTTTTTGCTATAAGGGCAGCTTCAATCTTTTCATAGACCTCTTCTTCAGACAATACTCTCTCCTTCTCTCTTTTTTGACCTAAAGCTTCTAAACCTTGCACGACTTCTTGGGCAATTTGCAGGACAAAGGCTTGGTTATGGGCATTAAAGATATCCTTCTGATCTCTAGACAAGAGGAAATCCGTCAGAGCATTGCCTATAATAGGAACCAGTGTTTTGATATCTAAGGGCTTTGGCTCTCCTGCATAGAGGAAATGAAGGCCAGCTGGGCCAGTTTCTTCTCCTGCCTTACAAGAGCTAGGCCAATCAAACCGAGGCTTCTGCCCGCAGGTTTGTGTGCTTAATTCTTTTAAAGCAAGGTCATGATCAAATGTGTGGTGTATATCCATATAGTAAAAATGAAAAAATTTAAAAACAAACCGCAAAAACAGAGAAGAGCTTCAAACCATGGACTAAAGACCGAGTGGCCCCTCTAGCACAGTGCCGAGGGGAATCTCCCGCTCAAACAGCAGTCAAAAAAGCTCTTCACTCATACTCATTGCAGAGGCAGTCCCGCTATCATCCACTCTGAAGCAAAAAGTATAACTAGAGTTCATCATCACTGACTTTGTCTAGAGAAGAGGCCTTTTGATACTCGGTCACACGCCCTTCAAAGAAATTCTGCTCTTTTTTAATGTCCATCATCTCAGCCAACCAAGGGAAGGGGTTCTTCACTCCAAGGTGCAAGGCTTCTAGGCCTACTCCTTCTAGACGCCGATCTGCAATATAATCGATATACTGCATAAACTCCTCAGCACTGAGGCCAATGGCATTCAAAGGCAGGCAGTCTTGTATAAATTCTTTTTCCAGGCGAACGGCTTCTGCCATATGCTGGCGCAGCTCTTCTTTAAAGGCAGGCGTCCAGATTTCCGGATTTTCTTCTACTAGATCCATCAAGAGGTTTCGCAAGAGCTCAATATGATTGGACTCATCCCGAAGCGTATAGCGAAACATTTGGCCTATACCCGGGAATTTATTTTGCCGGTACAAAGAAAGAATCATCCCAAAAAGACCATAGAACTGCGTCCCCTCCATACACTGGCCAAAGACGAAGATATTTTTGGCTAAAAGCTGCTTATTGGCTGTTTGGGTAAAGTCTAGATCTTTTCTCAGTGCCTGGGAGAGCTTATTTACAAAGGCATTTTTGCGCACAATGCTGGGTACATCCTCAAACATCGCCTCGCATTCGTGGGGATTTAGGCCAAGAGCGCTAATCATATATACAAGAGAATCTGCGTGGATATTTTCCTCATGAGCATGGCGGCCAAGGACAAGCTTCAGCTCTGGTGCGGTAACGGCCTCACGGATGACATGCAAAATATTATCCCCAACAATCCCTTCTGCGGCTGAAAAATAGCCAATTCCCATCTTGATAATCCACCGCTCGATGTCTTTAATATGGCTAGAACGCCAATGCTCGCAGTCCTTTTGCATCAAAACATCTTCTGGCTCCCAGTGGTTGGCCTTCATGGTTTTATAAAGATCGTAGGCCCAGTGATACTTTAAGGGAAGAATATTAAAGTAAGGGCTGATTTTCCCGTTAATCACTTTTTTAGCCGCAAAGGCCTCTTCAGCTTTCTTTTTATCTAAAACAAAGGTTTTATTGCCAATTTCATAGGTGATAGTCTCGGACATAGAGATGGTAGCAGTGGTCATAATTTTAAATCGTTTCAGTGTTTTAACGGACTTTGCTTTATAAGAGCAAGAGCCTTCAGGGTCGGTAAAAGATAAAGGTAAGGTTTTAATTCTTACAGGGTTGACTATGCTACAAAACCCAAAATCTGTCAAGGCACGAAACACTATATCTAGTGGTTTTACCCCTCATAACCACTATATCTAGTGATAATTCAGTGATTTTGATGAAGATGAGGGTAAAACAGAGGACATGATACGAAACTGATTTTGGGCACTTTAAAGATTTTTAAAGTTATTAGAAAAGAAATATATAGGGGGGTAAGTGAAAGCTATATTTTTTAGGATTGCACTGCTTTTACAATTTCATTGTGGTTGCTGAAAACATTTTTATATGCTGTTTTCAGAGCCACTCTATTTTGTCCTTTTCCTACCTGTAACAGTATTCCTTTACTGGCAGAGCCTTCATTACCAAAAATATAAGCTAGGGACCTGTGTGTTGGTTTTAGCCTCTATCGTCTTTTATGCTAGCTGGAGTATCAAATTTTTTGGCCTTTTGCTCTTTTCAGCGGCTGTGAACTACGGCATTAGCCAGCAGCTCATGTCAGAAAAGCTAGGCTGGCGCCGGGTATTTTTTATCTTTGGGATAGCTTTGAATGTGGGCCTTTTAGGATATTTTAAGTATTTTAATTTCTTTTTAGAGACCATCAATCACTATTTCGGGTGTAGTTTTAAAATCAGCACTATTATTTTACCGTTAGGTATTAGCTTTTATACCTTTCAGCAGCTAGCCTACATAATAGATGCCTATAAACGCAAAGTGCGACCCTGCGTTTTTACTGAATACCTCTTATTTGTCATTTACTTTCCTCAACTCGTAGCAGGACCTATTGTGCATTATGCAGATATCCTCCCCCAATTTAGAACGATTAGAAGCATTGATTGGGATAGTATGTATAAAGGCATTATGATTTTTATCTTGGGCTTAGCAAAAAAAATTATCATTGCTGATAGCCTTGCTCACTATGTTCAGCTGGGCTACAGCTATATCGATCAGTTAGGCTTTGTGAGCGCTTGGGCAATCAGTTTAGCCTATACGTTTCAGCTTTATTTTGACTTTAGCGCTTATGCAGATATGGCTATCGGCTCTGGTCTACTCTTTGGCATTCAATTACCAGAAAACTTTAACTCTCCCTATAAAGCTTTAAACATACAAGACTTTTGGAGGCGCTGGCATATTACCTTAAGTACATGGCTGAAAGACTACATCTATATCCCCTTAGGCGGAAGCCGTCGCGGCTTACCCAGAACTTTAATAAACTTATTTCTTACCTTTTTGATTGGAGGCATCTGGCACGGAGCCGGATGGAATTTCATGGCCTGGGGGGCCTTACATGGTATAGCCATGATACTGCATCATCTTTGGAAAAAACTAAACTGGCATATCCATAGCCTTGTTGCATGGTTTCTAACTTTTAATTTTATTAATCTAACTTGGATTTTTTTCCGTGCTGCTTCCCTCAAAGACGCCAAAATGATGATCATGCAATTAGTTGATATCAGTTGGTTAAAAGCAGTTCACGCTAACTTAACTTTAAAGGAATTACAAATTTTAAGTGCTGGAAATATAAGCGCTGGTTCTATTTATATAGGCCTTGGTGAATTAGTGAAATTAAGTGCTGCTGTCCTTATTCTTATCTTCGTTGCTAATTTCTTGAGCAATACAAATCAATTAGCACAAAGATACTCTCGGCCTAATTGGATTAAGACTTTAAGTACCGCAGTTTCTATGTGGATTTTACTTTTTATCATTTCCTCCAGATCCCAAAAAATAGATTTCCTATACTGGAATTTTTAAAAAAACCATGAATTCGAGAAAACAAATTAAATTATTTTTATACCTTAACGTTACTTTCCTTTTCTTGATTGGTTTGATTAACTACATTGTTGATCCTTTTACCCTGTTTCACCAACCCATATGGAAAAAACCTACTTTTAGTGTTCGTCAGGTATTCACAAACTTGGGTCAAATCGATACATACCTTAAAAATACAGATCAATACGATTGTATCCTAATAGGAACTTCTCATGCTTTGAACTTTTCTGGTAAAGAAGTTTCCAAAGCTTTAGAAGCAAAGGGAACACTTAAATTATGTTTATATTCAGGCCACCCAGTCGAATTTGAAGCTATAGCTAACAGAGCTTTTAGATCAACTAAGGTTAAGAAGGTGCTATGGGGATTTGAATTAATGCATTTTTTTCTCCCAGCTTATACTCCTTATCACAAAAGGGTATTTCCATACGAATGGTATAATTCGTCTTTTAAAAAATATAATTTACTACTTAACCCTACCACATGCAGTGAAACTGCCTTATCTCTTATTTACCATTTATCCAATTATAGACTGTTCGCTCACCGTTTATTTAAAACCGGTTTAGACAACATATACTACCATAATACTCTACCTGCTATAAAAAAGAAGCATCTTCATTTTTTTTCAAAGGCTAAACTGAAAGTACTTAAAAATAAAAATCAGATATTCAAAACTTTTAATCCTTTTTCTGGTCACAAGACTTTTTCTGCAATCGATATACATTTCATTCCTTTAATTGAAAATCATCCTGAAATAGACTTTTATGTTTTACTCGTCCCCTATAGCTCTGTATATTTTACTGAACTAGATCAACAACAATACCAAGATATTCTGGCTTGCCAAAGATATTTAATTGAAAAATGCTCCGTATACTCGAATGTAAAATTCTATGCCTTTCATACCTGCAAATTTCCTTATAACTTAGCT
Organism: uncultured Opitutales bacterium; assembly: GCA_964511545.1. GTDB lineage: Bacteria > Verrucomicrobiota > Verrucomicrobiia > Opitutales > CAZEFS01 > CAZEFS01. Next base: position 1,230 of record CAZEFS010000068.1, on the reverse strand, counting down.
AATTATCACGATACGACACATTACCATTCTGATATTAACCGCTACATGCTATACGCTATTCAGAACGATCAACACCGTTTAACGCTTTCAAATTTAGATGTTTATGAAAAAGCAATGATTGAAAACTTAAAAAACTTTGAAGTGCAAGACGCTTATCCTCAAGAGGACACATTTGAAGACATTATCAAAAATGAAGTTCAATCACATTTAAAACAAGACGATGTAAATTAAAACCAATTTACTCTTTCCTCCCACAACTTATCTATTGACATTGTCTTTAAATTCTTTTTCCTTTATCTTTAAAAAATAATATCTGTTACGTCTATGAAAGTGGTATCATCTCTCAAATCTCTCAAAAATAGGCATCCTCAGTGCCAAATTGTCCGCAGAAAGGGCCGTATTTATCTCATTTGCAAAGTCAAGAGACGCTTTAATGCCCGCCAAGGATAATCATAACCATTTATACGTATAGCTATGTCTAAAGAAAAGAAAAATAAACTGATTCAATCCGAAGGCCATCCAGAATATAACCATGTGTGCTTTGTGGACGTAGGCACGGGTGACCAGTTCCTCACTAAAGCCGCTATGCGCTCTAAAGAGAAGAAGATGATTGACGGCGTTGAATATTATATCGTCAGCCGCGATGTAACTTCTGCCTCTCACCCTGCTTATACTAATAAGGCTAAGACGGTAGAAACTGGAAAGTCTATGAAGGCCTTTATGCAAAAGTATGGCTCTCGCCGGAAGGCTTAATAATAAAGACCATTTAAGCTAGAGTTGAGCGTTACTCATGTGCTAAGTTTCAGTTTTTTGAGCTTTGTTCGTCAGACCACTGATTGAAAACACCGAATGAAGTGTTGAACGTGCATGAAAGCAGCTTGGGTATACGTTTAAAGTACTTAGCCCCTAGGAATAGAACTTACTTCAAGATCAATGATTGTACAGCTTCCAAAACGGCATCATTGACAGGGATCAATTGCAATATGATCAATCGATATTAGACCTCTTGCTAAACCCATTGTCTTTAGCTCCCTGGGTTCGTCAAAAACAAATTCAGGCTTCGCTCAGTGAGCTACGCCCGACAGGTCAAAATCCTCATGTACTCTTGCGTACGCTTCCCCCTACGCTCCTTGAGCTACGGGCGACAAGCCGAACTCCTGTCTCTCGTAGGCTCCTGTCTCCCGACGTGTCAGGCATCTCCACTACGCCAAGCCTACGGGAGACAGGTAG
>CAZEFS010000067.1:0-6311 GCA_964511545.1 uncultured Opitutales bacterium | reverse complement strand
TATGGAGAATATCTAGCTGGATCCTGGCTGGAGAGCCCGCTTGTGTGAGGACTTGCCAACGATGGTCTGGCCTAGGGGCGAGTAGGTGATGAAAAGGTCTATTGAGCCACAAAGCATAGAGTACCAGTGTATGATAGGGGTGACAATGGATAGAAGGGCGGAGCTTTTGCAGTGTACGAATAAACATCTCAGCCAGCCTCAGGCCCAGGGTAGAGCCAGGCCCCTTGGCATAGCGGATGCTCTGGATAGCCTCTAAGCCATTAGGGCCCAGGGCTTCTTCTACGCAGACTTTAATAGAAGGAAGAAGCGACTCTAGGGGCTGGGTGCTGAGCGTTTTATAGTGCAACCACTCAGAACCCTCCATTAGCCCTACAAAGCCGGGAACAGTAGCAGATTCTAGCACAAGACACACAGACGATGCAAGAGAGCGCATATAATAAGAATGAAAATACTATAAATGATATTGACATATCAATATATAATATTTAATATGACTTGTATTGAAACCCCTAGGTAGTCTCAAAGAGCTTACCAGAGCAAGTTAAAATTCACTAACCTCTACCCCAAATACCCCTATGGCAACTATGACCAAAACCAAGGCTGACCAGATCTTCGAGGCAGCAAAGGCTGCCTATGATTCTTGTAAAGCCTTAAAAAATACCTTTGATCAATCTATCCGCTCCCAAGGGATAGAGCCGAAGGTCCTCAGAAAAAAAACAGAAGGCGTCTACCTAGATCCTAAAAAAATGAGTGATCAGGATATTTTTATTGGAGGGATCCTTCTCAAAGATGCTGCCAAAAAAGTGAATGCAAAGACTCCTACTGCAAAAGCAGGCAATGGAGCAAAGCTCCCCAATAAGCTACGAGTCAAAATTTAACTCTCCCCTATTTTACTAACCCTTAAATTTATTATATTATGCAAATTGGTGTTCAAGTTACAGCTGTACCACAAAGAACGACAGGTGCGAACCAAAATGATCTTACTGGGATTAGGAATGTCCTAGAAGGCGTTCACAATGGTAGTATTACAGAACTCAACGAGAGCCATCTAGATACTATAGCAGATACTTTAGGAATGCCTGCAGGAACAGATTATTCTAATGTTAATACAAATGACCTACAGGGTGCGGTTACGAACTTAAGAAATACGTTTACGCAAACAGCAGAGTCAGCAGGAATTAACACTTCTGGGCAAGTCGATCTGAATTCGCCTGAATATGCAGACATGTCTATCCAGGATAAGATTTTTGCCTTGATGCTATCGGCAATTGATAAGCAGGAAAAGTCTTTAGAGTCTCACTTTCAGCAGATAGCAGGCCAGCGGGCTCAGATGGATACATTTAATGCAGCCAGCGAGCAGCTCAACGCCCTCTCAGGCCAGCTAGACCCTACAAAACCAGACTCTACTGTCGATATTAGTAAGGCGACGATACAAATTACAGGGCAAGATGGGTCTCCTCAGGAGGTGAATTTAGCTCAGTACTTAAAAGACAGTGGTCTTACCCTTCCAGATGATCCTACAAAAGTCAATAGTGAGACCTTATCCGGCATACAGAGTGCGGTTAAGGATAAGACAGACAGTATTTCTAGTACATCTCAGACCGATCTTTTGAAACTCCAAACCGAGTCTTCGAAGCTATCTCGTCTCTATGATATAGCGACAAATATGACGAAGAGCTTTGGTGATAGTAATGCGAATATCGTAAGAAATCTTGGCGGTTAAGACTGGTTTTTTATCTCCTGGGCTTCTCTAGGTCTATTCTTAGAGGAGCCTTTAAACTGATCCGACCCTTATGCAAAACACAGCTACAATAAAGAAAACTCCTACAGAACCCACAGGCAACTTTCAGAAAGATATTGTGAAATATTTTTCTGAATATGGTGTATTTAAAGACTTAATGGGTATAAAAAACGAGTGTATGGCTGCTCTGTATGCAGCGGCTCATCAGATGTACCAGAATAATAAGTACAAAGAAGCAAAACAGATGTTTAGCTTGCTCTGCACGCTTGACCACCTAGAGCGTAAATATTGGCTAGGCCTTGGGGCTTGTTTTCAGATGGAAAAGAAATATACCATCGCTCTAGAGTGCTACGGATTTGCCATAATTTTAGAATATAAGGCTCCCGATGCCCACTTATACGCAGTGGAATGTATGCTGGCTTTAGGAAAAAAAGAAGAAGCCAAGCCCATGCTCCGTAATATCCTAGAGTTGTGTATGCAAAAAGACCATCAGCCTTTTAAAGAAAAAGCAAAGGCTCTCCTCTCTCTTTTAAAATAGACCTATTGTGAAACCCTTGTCTTTTTGATACGCGGTTTTGCAAGAGGTCTAATAAACCTTGGTTTTTTATGTCTCGCGATATGTCAATACCCAACACTATCGGTCCGGCCTCAACTTATACTACAGCTAGCAGCTCCTTGAGTCATGCACAGCAAACCTCTGCTCTTGCAGAAAACAGTGGAGTAGAAGGAGCTTCATCCAGCCTTCTAGGAAGCAACGTAGGTGTCGCGACCATTAGTACTGCCTCTGGAGCTTTGCCTGAAGGGGTATTTGAAGCAGTAGCAGAGTCCAAGCCTGCGCTGAACTCCCTCAGCCCTTTAGAATATGCATTTGTGAAGGATCCAGAAAATATGATGTTGTATGTAGGAGATATGCAGATCAAGCTTTTGCAAAAGGGCATAGTGGGTGCTCAAGGAGAGATAGAAAATAATATTCATAGGAGCAAGGTTCAAAGAGCCATTAAGCAAGAAAAGCTAGAAGAGCAGGCAGATGAGCTGCGAAAAGCCCAAGAAGCTGCGAAAAAAGCAGGGGTTTTTGGTAAACTAGCAGGAGCGTTTGGTATTAGTGGGGGGTTGTTAGCAACCATTGCAGGCGTAGGGCTGATTGGTACGCCTCTAGGTCCTTTAATGATTGCTGGGGGCGTTACTATGATGGCCTCTTCTACAGTACAAACCGCTAGCCCGGAGACTTATCAAAAGTTTTTAGAATATGCTTCTTTGCCGGTGAGCTTAGCTTTACAGGGTATGGGAATGAGTGAAAGCGATGCGAAAATGGTAGGTATCGCCTCGGCACAGTTTTGCCTTAGCCTATCTATAGCAAGTAACTTAGGGCCTGTAGGCTCTCTTATAGCAGGCGTCGGTGGAGGCGTTGCCAGTGGTGCTGCCCAGGTAGGCATGGCAGCTTCAGACATCAAGGCAGCAGGCCACCAGAGAGCGGCAGATGAACTCAAAGCAGAATCAGAAAAATTTTCAAAGATCTTAGCCTTAAATAAAATGGATGAGGAGACGATCCGAAAATTCATGAAGACGATGATGGATGACATCAATACTATTTTAGATACAGTCATGGGTACTTTACAAGACACTCAAGCTTCGAAGCAAACGATTGTAAATAATTTAAACCAGGCCCAAACGGTTTAGAGCTCTAACTCTAATTTTTTTATAGACCCCTTAATCTATCCCCCTTATGAGTGAATCTATCCATAGCCTTTCAAGCTCCTCTAGACCTATTATCCCAAAACCGACTGTCGATACAGAAAGTAAGCAGGTGGGTTTAGCCCCTGTGGAGACACTAGCTTCAAAAAGCACTGTGGGCATTTCTCAACCTACTTTGCATATTGAAAGTGGTACAACGAGTCATGCTTCTGTAACGGGTACAGGAGGAATGCTGACAACCGACGTTGGGCAATACTTAAATGGAGTGCTCGGGCAGTTTCAAGCTTTGCAAAGTGACATACAAGGCACGAGCGCAGATTTACCAGATTTACATAGTCCAGACCTTGCAAATAATCTCAGTACTTTAAGCCCTGAAGAACATGAGATCTTGAGCCATGCTCTGAACTCAGCTTCAGCGTATCTACAGCTTTCTTCAGCTGCGTTGATGGCAGACCCCTCGCATGCTCAAAAAGTATCTATAGGTCTTTCGGAAATCCTCCAGCTTGTCAATGAGCTGAGGCGTACCATGGGCAAGACTTATCATGATGACATGCAAGGCCAGCGTACCCAAATGATGAAGGGCTATGATGCGAAGATATCGGCCATGCTAGAAGCTGCAAAAAATGACTATGCAGCTGGCTTGGCTAGAGGAATTGGCGGTGTAGTGGGAGGCACTATAAGCGTGGTACCCATTGTGGGGGGTGCTGGGCAGATTGCAAGTGGTGCTGGCGATATTGTGGCGGCTATGAAGCAATACGAAGCCGATAAGGCCAGAGCTGAACAAACCAAGTTTGAAGGAGTGATTGCTGGAGCCCAGAACCGGCTAGAAGAGTTTGGTAAATTTGATGACTCTCTCAAGCAATGGGTGAGTGATATGGTGAGCAATGTGCAAAAAACCATAGAAGACTCAGAAAATACAAAACAGGGCATTGCCCGTAATATTTAACTGCGTGCTTTATGAAAGAGATCGATGCTTCCTCTTACGCTAGGCCTAGCTTTTCAGGCGCTACTGAAAATAATCATGCCTTAGATGCCAGTGCTTTGCAAAAGCCTGCTAGTGTATCTACACCCAAGGGTGTGGCAGCATCGGCGGCAGGTGTGGTCGTACTAGAGGAAGGCTTAGGTTCTTTAAAAAGCGCTAACGGGATGGTCCTGTCTCGCCCGGAGCTTCCGGGACCGGCTTCCACGATGATAGATGAAAAGTCTTGTAGTGTAGTCCATCAAGGGCTGGAGAGATTGGCTCAGGGAGGGGAAGGGATGCCGCCTCTTGATGTTGTTCTCAGCCAAGCCTTAGTGAGTATGTTAAAGTCTGGACTTAACCAAAAAAAAGGCTTATTTGAGGAAACGCAATCGCAGCGTATCGCTCTTGCCAATACCTATGCGCTGAAAGAAGAAGCCATAAAAAGCCAGGCGACCTTTCAGTTTAACCAAGGCATTAACAAGGGCTCGATGGGTATTATATCCGGAAGTAATGCGGTGGCGACAGAAATTATCATGGCTGTGCTGACTATTGTTACGGCTGGTGCAGCAGCCCCAGCGACAGCAGCAGTTGCTACTGCGGGTAAAGTCATGACCGAAATCGGTACGCAAATGGCTTCAAAGACTGCGGCTGAGTTAGCTAAAGGGGGCATCAAAGCAGGAGGGGAGGCTGCAATGAAAGAAGGTGTAAAGGAGAGCGTTCAGGAGAGTGGGATGAGCCTAGGTAGCCATAGCTTGAGCGAGGCAGAAAAGACAGCCATCGCAAAATCCGTGACGTCTAGTATAAAACAGATTGCATTCCAAGGTTCTAAGACAGCTTTAACCCAAACTGTGATTGACAACTACTCAGCCCCGATCAAAGAAGCTTTAAAAAATCTTATCAAAGACAAACTCCCCCAAGCCCTAAAAGAAAGGGTAGCAGCGGATGGTGAAAAAGCTATAGCTAAAAAAGAAGCCAAGGCTCAAGCTAAGCTTGAAACTCAGGCCCAAAGGGCCGCTGAAGGACCTAGAAGTACGGGTCAGAAGGTAAAGGATGCTGTGCAGGATCAGGCAAAGAGTATCTTTTCTAGTATCAAGGACTGGAAACGTCTAGATACGAATGAAGTCATCGATGGCATTGTCGACTATGGTGTAAACTACGCCATTCGCCAAGGCGTAGACGAGCTCACCGAATCGCACGACCCTAGTAAAAACATGCAGACTATGTACGGAAACTGGGCTGAAACCGAAAAGAAAGTAGCTGCGGTTTTAGGCCGTACGGCAGATGCTGCGAGTGATGCTGTGCAGCAAACACAAGAAGGTATAGATCAGATTCGCCAGAGTATTACAGATACGCAGCAGACCTTTCAGCAGATGATGGCAGCAGAGACCCAAAGCGAAAAGCGCCTAGCCCAGGCGATCTAGACCTTCAGGATGCGTTTAAAAAGCGCTAAGAAGGAATCGGTACACATAAGACTTTTTTTCTGAAAAGATTTATGATAGATCTGGGGCATGTCTTATGTGCTCAAGTGGGTTTTACGATATGCGGGGAGTATTGTAGCCCTTTTTTTTATACTACTCCCTGTCAGAGGAGCCTATATCAGCCTAGAGGAGGCTTTTAGGTGTGTGGAGCGCGAAAATATGACAGTTTTGCTAGGGAAAGAAGGGGTAGAACAGGCCTTGCAAAAACAAATCATGCAGCGTTCCAGCCTTTTGCCTCAGGTAGGGGCAGAGCTCTCACAGTTACGCCAAAAAGATACTATTCGCGGTGCAGAAACAAGAACTTATAATGCCATGGAAGGAACCCTAACTGCCTCTATGCCCTTGTTTGACGCTACGCTGATTCAAGCCTATAGAGCAGCAAAATTAGGTCGAAAAGTATCCAAACAAGGCTACAAGGCCCTCTTAGAAGCCATTCGGT
>CAZEFS010000066.1:4563-6500 GCA_964511545.1 uncultured Opitutales bacterium | reverse complement strand
GCTGCGCGTGCTCGCAGAAGTGATCAAAGACAGCTTGCCAGGCCAAGGAAAGGACGGCTTCGGCTGTACTATAGCCAGGAGTATAGACGTCCATAATCTTGGTTGCTTGCTCCTTTGACTTTTTGATATGGGCTAAGTGCTCAGCAAATTCTTCCTCCTTGAAGACAGGAGGCTTGATAGAAAGCAGTGTAGACATGGTTTAGATTAGTTTATGGGTTTCAAGATAGTCCTGCCCTTGGACTTTTAGGCGGTAGCGCTTGGTGCCAGGGGCAAGAAGCGGTGACTCTTCCTCGATGAAGCCTTTATCTGCTAGGTAGGCTAGATCCTTTTCTAGGCTTTGCTTGGGAAGCTCTTCAAAGCCAGCTAGGTGTATCCCTTGTTTTAGCGTTTCAAGAGGTAAAGACCGGGGACTGGCGGACTCTAGCTGCAAGAGGATCAGATGGCGGAAGAGCTCTTGCTGCCGTGAAACGTTAGGATGATTTTGTGTAGTCATATATATATATAGGTTTAGGTGGTTTTGAGTTATGATTGAGCGAACAAAGATGAGGAAAATTTTAAAAAGTAATGATAAGCTGGATACATGTGGGTTTAGAACTGTAGTTTGAGTGAAAAGTGAGAGGTGCCTGCCGCCCGACGTGTCAGGCGTAGCTCAGTGAGCGTAGGGTAGAGGGGGCTTAGTATTGCTGACTGATGAGAGAGCCCCCAAAATAAAGGCCGATGATAGCGGATAGGAGGTGAGTATCCAACGGCGTTATGACAAAGCCCTTGAGATGTGCCCAGGTGATACGCTCGACATCGCTACTAAACCATAAAAAACTAGGGCTGGGCTGTGAGTAGCCAATATGAATAGCCACCTCTGGCTTATAGATAGCCACAAGCTTTGGTACGACGATGATAGAAAAGACTGCGATGAAGGCTATGACCCGGCGCGTCCACTGCAAACTTTGGCTAGGGGGCGGTTGGATGCGCTGGATATTCAGCTGCGTTTTTTCAGAACGTAGGGCAAGTAGGGTAGCAAGGCGTTCGTCTCGCCTGACTTTTTGATTGAAATTTAAGAGACGAAAGACGCTGGATAGAGTACTCGAGGCGAAGAGTGTAATGAGTTCTGTAGGTAAGGGCGACATGGTGTTGTGTGAAAAAGGTTTTGTGTAGAAAGTGTTGTGTTGAGTTGTCGTTTTTTTAAGTGCTTGATAGCTAAAAAGTTAGGGAGGGAAGTGTTTCATCTTTAGGCTTGGTTTTGAGTTTTTTAAGAATGATTTTTTGATCTTTTTCGCGAGTATATCAGGGTCTCAAAATTTTGCAACGGAACGGTTGGCTTGGTTTGATCTGTTGGATCTGTTTGATAGGTTGGGTTAGAAAGCTTGACTTTTCGTGAAAAAAGTATATGGGAGAGGACCTTTTGAGGTATGAAAAGCAAATATATTCGGTTTAAAAATGCCCTTCTTGCTTCAAAAATATAAACAGATGGCCTAACTGAAATGCAGCTTAGCGCAGATAACACTACAGGTCTATTGAAGGCCTATGGACAAGGCCTGAAAAAGCGCCAATCGGCGTGGGTTCAGGGATGCGTAACTAAGGCATGGGCACTCCATAAAAAAAGGGTACACATTTATTGCGAAAAAACTTGTGTTTATTCTGATTTACTATAGCTAAAGTTTTAGCCCTGGATTAAATTATAACAATAACTTTTAAAAATATTATGAGAAAAAAAGAGAATCTTGTACGAAAAGAACCAGTCACAGCAGCAGCCGTCTTTGCTAAAATAGTTGAATACAAACACTGGTGGATTCGCCTGGGAGTCAGCCTAGTGGTTTTAGGCATTGTATACCCAGGGGTTCTTCAATATCAAAAATTCCAAGAGGCTAATTGTAAAAAAGCCTATAGGAATATAGATACCGAGCTTAAAAAAAGGGCCTTTGCTCATGACTTTGAGGGCA
>CAZEFS010000066.1:0-4553 GCA_964511545.1 uncultured Opitutales bacterium | reverse complement strand
GGGCAAGCCCCTGGCGGGCAAAGTAGCTCTAGAGCTTGCGGATAAGCTCTACGCAGAAGGCCAATATGAAGAAGCCCTAAAGCACTATGATATGGCGCATTCGGGCTTGTTGAAGACCTGCTTGATTGGACGGGTATATTTGGGGAAGGCCATCTGCTGTATTCATTTCCAAAAAATAGAGCAGGCGGAGAAAGTTTTAAAGCGCCTGATGGAAGACCCAGAAGCTTTAGGGGCTTTGAGAGCAGAGGCAGCCTTGCAGGCCTTCCTCCTTGCGATTCAGAAAAAAGACCCAGAGGCTATTCAGAAGTATAAGGAAGAATTGGAGTGCTTGCCGTATTCGGATATTGCGAAAGAACGCATCAGCCTTATAGAAAACAGTTCCCGTAATCCCTAGGTCATAAAAAGCTTAGGAGGCTTTTTTCAATTCCGGCAAGTCTGCTATTGACTTGTGACTGAAAGCTGACTTAATCGCCTAAACTGGAGGGGACGTAGCTCAGCTGGAAGAGCGCCACGATGGCATTGTGGAGGTCGTCGGTTCGATCCCGATCGTCTCCACCATCCTACGCTCGACATGTCGAGCTTTTTATCTCTCGTAGCTTCAACGTAGTTAGAAGCATAGGGAGACGGATGGCAGGCCAAGCAAGATAATACGCAGGCCAGCAAGCGGTCTAATTAAGAAGGGAATAGAAAGTGTGTATTGCCATTGATTTCTATTCCCCCTCGTATTGAATTGGCCTCAATTATCCCTTAATCGTTGCGGGCATTTTTGGTTTTATTAAAGCGATCCGCTGGTAGGTGCTCACGCGATTGCCCAAGGGGTATGTTCTTCAATACCGCTTCATGTCTTTTGGGATCGATAAACTTTAAGCAATTAAGAAGATCATTCTCCCAAGGCATAAAGGCGTCGCTCCAAAGAGCTTCTTCTAGGAGCTCAGCTTTAAGGGTTGAGCTATTTGCCATATTGTGTTTGTCAAAATAATAGTGTTGAATCGTACCAACAACAGTTGCGGTCCATCTTCCTAGATCACTTTCAAATTCGTACGCATCTATGGCTTCATAAGTGATGCGATTATCCTCTTCATATTTGAATACTTCGTCGGAAGCGTTTTTTTTCTTGTTATAAGCTATCTGTATTTTATGTATCAGTAAGCTAATAAGAGTGTAGAGAGCTTTTTCTTCAGGGCGTGGCTCTTGATGATGACGATCTAGTAGGGTTTGGATAATTTCAGAGTCTGAACCTCTTGTGTTTTGAGCCAAGTCTTCTATTTCATAGGGGCAAGGAGATTGGCTGTCTTGGACTTGAAATGCCCGGGACCAAGCGTTATTTACTGGCAATTCAGACCATTGAGGATGAATGCGAGTATGTATCGGTTGTGTGTGGATGGGTGTATGAGGATTCATATTTTTTTTGGTTATTTATATTGAGTGATTTATATAGTGTTTTATATTACACTATTGTTTGATATCTTTAACTTATATAATAAATTGTCAATAATTTTTAATTTATTTCCATACTGCCTGAAAAAAATATTTAGAGCCCATAAACAGTGGAAAAGGAGGGAATGAAGTTCTGGAAGCTTTCTTGCCTAACGAAGCTACTTGTCTCCGGAAGGTTTAAGATAGGAAAGATAGCACAGTTAGGGGCGTAGGGAGACGGGCGACACGTCGGGATTCAGGCTACGGCTGGGCTTGGTGTAGAACCAATACAGCTTGTCCAGCGAATCTTGGATGATGACTATCTAAGCCTGTATTTTGGGGTCCAGTCGGAGCCAGTGCATGAGCTGAGAGCGGCCCTCAGAGCAGATCAGCCAACGGATGGTGTCAGGCAACGGTTTTAGCTCGGCAAAAGGTGAGAGGTCTCGTGCGCCCATAGTGAGTTCTGTTAGGGTATGTGTAGCGAGTGCATCGCTTTTAAGCTTTTCGAGTTTTTGGGCACCGTTTACCACCATAAAATCATGGATTTCAATGATGAGAACGGATTTGCTTAAAGCTTTAAAAGCAGCTGGATCCAAGATGTCAAATTCGCCTCCTTCGATATCTATTACGCAAACGGCTTTTTCTAAAATATGCTGAGGGATAGCCTGATAGAACCCTTTTCTTGCTATGCCGCGTATATCGACCCGGTCTAAGGCCTTGTTTAAAGCGGCGGTTTCTTTGATAGTCTCTCGCCCTAATGGGCTTGCTTCGTAGCAAATAGACCTTTCGAATAGATGGTTGGCCACAGACCCCACTGCGTAATAGCCATCGGCTCCTCCTATATCGATGAGGGTGCTATAGTGCTTGGAGAGAGCTTGCAAGGAAGCTTGCACTTCTTGTTCATAGAGGCCTAAGAGCATGGCTCCACGGCTAAAGCTGCCCCAGGCCATATGTTTTGGGAGCCGAAGGCCCTTGAAGGGGCCTGCCTGAACAGTAGACTGAAAGAGCTGGTCTATATGGTCTGAAAGTTGAAGCAAGTCGGGGATGATTCTAATTTCTAGCTGCTTTGAAAGCCTGAATTGCTTAGGTATATACTCCATACCCATTGTCCTTAACAGCCAGAAAAAGAAAGCTTGTACTGTCTTGATGGGGCCTCTTTCTTGGAGGGAATGAAGCCCTTTGTAGAAGAGCAGTTTCATGGGGTTTAGGCTTTTAGTTTGGAAAAGCGGTGGTGGGGAGAGAAGGAAAAGCGGGGGAGCTTAGGCTTTGAATTCAGAAGGACTATTTAACTATAAAAATGAAAATAGTACAAGCTTCCAAAGAGGCCTAATGAAAAGGAAAGGAGGAGGCAGAGGCACTCTGTATGGGTAAGAGGCTAAAGAATTTCAGCTTGTGTTTGAAGAAAAGGAAAGGTAGGATGAGTCTTTTAGGAACTTATTATGTTTAAAAACTTACGCAATGCGTTTTTCGCAGGAATGGTCGTTCTCATCCCCTTGGGGATTACCCTGCTGGTCTTGAGCTTTTTGATTCAAAAGATAGGGGCGCCAGCGAGTGAGCTCTTTTTTGGCTTTCTCCAAACGTCTTGGCGGAATAATACCTTTGTGACTATCTTCCTCAATGGGATATCGACCCTGATTGTCATCGGCTTGGTGACTGCCTTGGGTGTGCTCTCCAACTATTTTCTCGGAAAATGGTTTATCAAAACCACAGAACGCGTCCTCCACCGGGTGCCCTTCATCAACGTAGTTTACAAAACGGCCAAACAGATTGTGGATACCTTTGCTGAACAAAATAAGGCGATGTTTCAGAAAGTAGTCCTGGTACAGTTTCCCCACAAAGGAAGCTATGCGATTGGCTTTTTAACTGGAGTATGCAAAGGAGAAGTGCAAGAAAAGACCCAGCAAAAAGGCCCTGCGGCTGCTGTAGGCTTTCTGAAAGACCTATGTAAGGGTGAAAACCCTATTGAAAGCCACGAGAACTTGCACAATGTATTTGTCCCCACAACGCCCAATCCAACGAGTGGCTTTCTTCTCCTTGTGCCTGAAAAGGAGCTGATATACCTCAGTATGAGTACGGGAGATGCCATGAAGCTGATTATTTCCGGCGGAGCGGTGACGCCAGGGGAGCTTGCTCATTTGGAGCTTCCTCAGCCTCTAAAGCCTGAGTAGTATCTAAGGGGCATAGACAGCGGAAAGAGAGGGTGGTAGGAGGTGAAGGATGGTCTAATGGATCGCGGTGATCTCCTTTTTAGCGGGATAGCGCTTAGCGGTGGGGTTTATTCAGTGACTGGGATTAGCTGTTTTGAATAGCACCATTTTTGCCCTCATTTTTATTATATATTTTGCTCTTGACTTATTGAGTGACATATACTTCCATGCCTATGGGGTAAGTGTGCATTTGGTTTTGCAAGAGGTCTAATCTTGGTGCCGGCTTTCCAGCTCTTTATCAAGCTTATAGCTTGCCCTGTTTTTGTGTCAGGTAAGGTAAAGGGTTGTTTCTCGTTTTAGGGTGCAATCGTAGGATTGTGCCTCAGCCTTAGCGGTTGAGATTTTTACTCAATGTTTCTCTAAGCTAGAACGACATCTTCCTTCGCTCAGTATTTAAAAAATAAACACATATCTAGCAACTATGGACAATCATCTATCATTCAATAAAAAACAAGCGGGCCTCAATCAGCAGGCCCTCAACACAGCATCTAATCCACTGTCTCCACTTGCCCAATCTCCCTCAAGGGTAGAGCAGGTACGTGCAGCCCCTCCCCCTCTGGAGGCTCCTTCCCTGGCGCAAGCCGTGCAGCCTCCTCGTCACCATTTCATAGCAATGAGTGAAGGGGCTCTACCCAGCGCAGTTTGGGACTTAGCGCGTGATCCTAGCTTGGAGCCTACTGAACGCCTAGAAGCTATTAAAGGTAAGGTTCCCGCAGACAAGGCAGACGCAGTACTTGCATCCTTAGCCAAGGACAAGGGCCTAACGCCAGACTTTCGGATCGCAGCCGCTGCCTATATCACAGTGGAGGAGCTACGTTATGATGTTTTAAGTGCCTTAGCTCAGAAAAAGAGTGTCAGTTCCTATATCCGTCTAGAGGCTGCTACAAAGATCCAGCCAGAGGAAAGGCGTGATGGGGTCTTACTCGCCCT
>CAZEFS010000065.1:0-6548 GCA_964511545.1 uncultured Opitutales bacterium | reverse complement strand
TACCCTGGTCTAGCACCTCATGCATATTAATGACTGTTCTTATTTTTTCTTCAGGCTTTGAGGGGTCTGTACGGGTAACACTGACAGTACTCAGGTCTGCTATAGGAGTAAACCCACCTGCACTGAGAACAGCTTTTGTTAAAGTCAAAAGCTCATTATTAGGAATCACAATAGGCCCTTGATTGACTACCTGGCCTAAAATAAAGACCTTTCCTCTCCCACTGTCTTGACTAAAGTGTTTATTCAGTACCACCGTTGCCTTTTTATAGTACTTTTCTTCTAAAAGAGCTTTTATAGTCTGCGCAAGGTCAGCCAAGGTCCGATCTTTGGCATCTATACTACCGATAAGAGGGATGTTCACCTTTCCTTGCTCATCCACAAAAATCATCTGCTCATCCTGTCCTTCTTCTAAAATAAAGTATTCTAGCTGGTCGCCTACAGCTAGAGGCTTTTGCTGATTGGCTTCATATAGCGTATCTACAGCGCTAGATTGCTGTAAACAAGCCGCAAAGCTTAAGAGCATAAAAAGGAGAATATTACGCATATTAAAAGTCATAATTTAAGCTCACTATCAAACGTTTTACGGTGTATCCCCCATCGGCTTTATTGGATTTCTTTTTTCCATAATAGGCTTCAAAAAATGCAGTCGCATGTTTATTGAATCTCCTAGCAAATTTTAGGCCACTTATGTAGCGTGTATAATCTTCTGGGCTAATCCCTCCAGAATCCTTTCCTTTTTCGAACGAAAAATTCCCCTCGTAGGTGATCCGTTTTGTAGCTCGCCAAGAAAAGGTATACTCTAAAGTACGCACCTCTGTAGTATTAGAAATAGAACCAAAATTCGTCATTCTACTAAAACGAATTGCATGCGAATAATACCGGTTCATTCTATGGTTGAGTTGCAGATTCGTAGAAAACACTTTTTGTTTATTGCCCGATATATCTTGATTCGCCCCTGTGCTTTTAAAGCGCGTTGTTCCATAAGAGGCCGAGGCTACCATGTACACTAATGGGGTAATGCGCCATTCTAAGGTAGGGCCTATCGTGTGGCCATAGCTATCATTTTGAAAGCCTTGCCTATACTGGTTTTGGAAAAGTCCTCCTTGTATACCGGGGATCAAAGCAGGGGAAGCCGTATACTGAACGCTTAACATTTCATGATATTCTACCCTACGTAAAAACTTAAACTTTGCATCCAGGGGTATCAGGTCCATACGGCTGAAGGCCAGGTTATAGCTAAAGTTTTTCTCCTTATGATCAATATCTAGCCTAGCTTTATTGTTAAAGCGTGAATACACGCTGATCTTTCGATCCACCGTTCCGGTATTAGGATCTACTGCAACGGCATCTGTGGGATCTGTGCTAAAATTAAAATAGTCACTCAGAGTTAGCGTATACGATCTTAGTTTTACTTTATACTTTAGGTTAGACGCCCTATCTATATTCCAGGCATTACTTGCAGTGTTCAGTTCTTTATGCTTCAAATATTTCGCATAGTTCATGCCCAAGGATAAGCTTAAAGTATTGATCTCACTCACTCGATACTCTGTATTTAAAATCACCCCAGGGCGCAAAATCACATCTTTTTTTGCTCCATCCTCAGCCAGCGTAATATTATCATTGTATTCTAAGCCAAAGGTTCCCGTAAGATCTAGCAACACACTCCCTAAGCGTATATTATAGCGCTTTACTGGCTCATCAGCAGCGCCCACATAGGTTTTCAATCCTAAGGCAAAAACAGCGAGCACAAAGAGGCTAGGATAAAGAAACGTTTTAAAACGTTGAGGCATTCTAGGGGGCAACAAGATCAAAGAGAAAACGAAGGAAAGACTAGTAACTAGTATAGAGAGCTTTAGTATGAATTTAAAGTTTAAAATCATACTTAAAACTCTGAATATTCACGCTTGTTTGACTAGAGATGAACCAGAGGGATGAAAGCATCTCTGGCACTATATTATCAGTGATGATACCACTCAGACATCATGCCTATACCCTACTCTGCATGCCTCTCTCTTAAATAAAAAACCCTCGAAGGCTTGATTCTAGAGCCATTCCAGAACAAATTTTCATTTCATATTTATATGGTATACCTTAGCCCTGTACACCATGTGCTTGCTTCACTCATTTTTTTAAACGACCTACTCTTCAGGAACTAAGCGTATTTTTTTGCATTTTATTTTAGTTTTGTATTGAAATAAAATTGGTTTTTATTAGTATTAATCAAGTAGCTTCATAGACAAAAACTAGTTTTAGTTCACTCCTTGGATGACTTTTCCTAAATACATTTCTAATCGCCCACTCACCTTTGATGTCAGCTTTAGCCTCTACCAAAGCTTACAAAAGCTGCAGCAGTCTCTGGGGGAAAATTCTATCAGTGCTGTGATTCGCCAAGCTATAAAAGATTTTAATTTTAAAAAATTTGAGGGCCAAGCTAATCCTCATAAACAATTATCTGTGCGACTGCCTGAAAACTTAAAACTACAGTTAGTCAAGCATTCGCAGGATAAAAAGGTCAGCATGGGGGAGCTTCTGCGAGCGACGCTGGAAGCCCTTCAAGATGCGAACAGGCTAAATCAAACCAGA
Source organism: uncultured Opitutales bacterium (assembly GCA_964511545.1). Classification (GTDB taxonomy): domain Bacteria; phylum Verrucomicrobiota; class Verrucomicrobiia; order Opitutales; family CAZEFS01; genus CAZEFS01. The sequence continues at coordinate 3,965 of CAZEFS010000065.1, read as the reverse complement.
AGCAAACCTATGGCAACAACTAAACCAAGTACAACAACCGCTAAAAAAGCTGTTAAAAAGGCCGTCACCAAGGCCGTTAAAGCTGTAAAGAAGGTTGTGAAAAAAGCAACAAAACCCACAGTGAAAAAAGCCGCTAAAAAAGCTGTAGTCAAAAAAGCTACCACTACTAAGAAGGCTGTGCCTGCAAAGAAGGCGTTAGCTAAAAAGAAATAGCGTTGGGGCTGCCGATGTGCTGAGCTGCAATTTCAACATTAAAGCGCAGTACAAAAGGCTTTCTCAATCGGTTTGCAATGACAATCGTTGCCATTGTGAGCCAAAAAAAAGAGTCCTTAGCCTTTCGGTTAATGGCTCTTTTTTATTTTAAAATTTTAGACTTTTTTGGTCTCAAACCATCATCCCACAATAGTTCTAGACAAATCTAAAAGTTTATTATTCAAGTAGGGATATGTTGGCTATTATTGCGTCAGGGGCCTTGCAAGGCGTAGAGGCTTGCCCCGTTCAGGTGGAGGTAAATACAGGCGAAATTGGAGAGTTACGATTTATTCTCGTAGGTTTGCCCGATGCAGCCGTAAAAGAATCACAAGATCGGGTCTTTTCTGCGCTGATGAATAGTGGCTTTTCTCCCCCTACCACACGTACCACCCTTAACCTAGCCCCTGGACACCTCCGCAAAGAAGGCCCCATCTATGATCTTCCTATCGCTCTTGGGCTCTTAGCAGCTACTCGGCAGCTTGAGGGTGATAGCCTAAGAAACTTTCTGATCGCTGGAGAACTCAGTCTCTCAGGAGCTACACGCCCTATTCGTGGGGCTCTAGCCTTAGCCATACTTGCTAAAAAAGAAGGTAAACGAGGGATTATTCTCCCAAAACAGTCTGCACAAGAAGCAGCCCTAGTTGAGGGCCTTGCCGTCTATGGGGTAGATTCGCTGGATGAAGTCGTCCAGTTTCTAAGGGGGAAAGCCATGCTTCAGCCTTTAGAAAATAAGGCTGAGCTCAGATCGACACAAGTCTGCCATCAGTGGGACTTAGACTTTAAGGATATAAAAGGCCAAGAAACCTTAAAGCGAGCCGTAGAAGTAGCCGTAGCTGGAGGACACAATCTGCTGATGATAGGTCCCCCTGGCTCAGGCAAGTCTATGCTGGCTAAACGTATCCCTACTATCATGCCAGAGCCTAGCTTAGATGAATTTTTGGAAATCTTGGCTACTCACTCTGCCGCAGGTCTTTTTCTTGCACAAAACGATCATGTATGGCAAAGGCCCTTTCGATCGCCCCACCATACTATTAGCGAGGTGGGTCTTTTAGGGGGTGGGAGCTTTCCAAAGCCAGGTGAAATGTCGCTCTCCCACCACGGGGTTTTATTTTTGGATGAGTTACCCGAGCTTAGGCGCTCTACATTAGAAGTCATGCGTCAGCCTTTAGAAGAAGGCGTGGTGCATATTTCACGCAGCGCAGCAAAGATTACTTTTCCGTGTTCGATTATGCTCATCGCTGCAATGAACCCTTGCCCCTGCGGTTATATGGGAAGCACCAAGCGCGAATGCCGCTGCAGTTCTACAGTCGTTCGAAATTACCGGTCCAAAATCAGTGGCCCACTTTTGGATAGAATAGATATCCATACCGAGGTGAGTAGCCTAGCCGTAGAAGACTTGATGCACCTCAAGGAAGGTGAAAGCTCAGCTACTATCAGAGCCCGTGTTTGCAAAGCAAGAAATATTCAGCTAGAGCGCTTTCAGTCCGCATCAGTAGCCGCTTGTAATGCTAAAATGAGTCCAAAAGAAGTCAAAGCGTACTGCGCTCTAGGCGCGTCAGAGGCCAAGGTTTTGCAAAAAGCGATGGAGCAGCTGCAGCTTTCTGCCAGAGCCTATGATAAAATCCTAAAAGTCTCCCGTACGATTGCAGATCTAGCTGGGGCTGAAACCATTCAGCTGCCTCACTTATTAGAAGCGATTAATTATCGTAGCCTGGATAGGACGGTTTTCTATTAGTAGCTTCCAGGTGTTTTTATTCAGTGAGCTCTCTCGTCCTTAGACCCTTCGAACAGCTCCGTATCATACACATCCGTACGGTCATGCCGTTTGAGGTAGCTCGATAGCCAATAGGTAAAGGGGAGGGCTCCCAATTCAAAAAGGATTTTTAGCCCTAGCTCTGTGCAACTAATGCGTGCTAGATCCTCAAAGGCTAAAACATGGGTATACACTATCATACAAAACAAAAACGTATCCAAGACATTCCCCACAAAGGTGCTCGTAAAGGCCCGGAGCCATAGGTACTTTCCCTGAGTTTTTACTTTCAGCCAAGACATTAAGAGCGCATTCACCAGCTCTCCAAAAAAATAGGCCACAATGGAGGCTACCGTAATGCGAAAAGAGCTGCGAAACAAGGTCGCATAGGCATCCTGATGTGCAAACACAGGGGCTGGCGGCAAAACAATCGACAGGTGCAAAAAGCCCGATACAATCACCATACTCATAAGGCCTATCCAGATCACAAATCGGCTCGTCTTAAATCCATAGACCTCTGTCAGAATATCCCCCAAAAAATAAGTCATAGGAAACGGAATGATGCCGCAGCTTGCCTGTAAGCCCTTTGGGAAAGGACCGGCTAGCCACGATCCTTCTGAAAAGCTAAAGCGCATGATCTTTATGACTAAGAGGTTGGACGTTATCAAACAGCTGATAAATAGCATGCTCAAGACTAGAACGGCGGGAGTCACCCTCAGGCTATTTTGATTAAACTTTGCCATCCATATCGATCCCTTGTCCCCTAAAGCACTGGTCATACGTAGTATCCAGTGCAGCGGATGTCGCTTCAGCTTTCAAGCCCATTCTTCTAGAAAAGGGTCTTTAATCGTTCTTGAATACGTTCTAAGTCTTGCGCCCCATATGCTAGCACAGGAATGGTATACGTCATCTGGCTGCGAACGTGGATATAGCTCAGGATTTCAGCGTTTTTAGGCGTAGCTAGAGGCTTTAAAATGCGCTTTCGCTCCAGTATAAGGGCCAAAACTAGCTTTAAAATAGATTTGTCCTTGGCTAAGGCTTCCGGATGTTCTGGGGTATCTCGAAGCTCTTGGCTAGCGCTCTGCTCCCTATCCTCTTCAAAGAGGGAAAAAAACAAAGCCTCGGCAGACTGTAAGTACGCTTGCTTATCCTGAGAGCGTTCTGGGCTTTGCTTTGCTGCATGCGTCCACCTTCCTAGAACTCCTGGGGGCGGACGGGTGTTCACCAGTTCCTCATGCTTCAGGTCCATTCGCTGAAGCATCCCTGCCTCATCCTTGTAGAGAAAAGAGACTACCGTCTCACCCGCCTCAAAGTCCTCTCCACTAGCAGTAGATTTTTTAGAAAAGGGCTGAATACTCCAGTCCATAAGCCTCTAATAGAGGGTAGCTGCTCGATCTTGGCAATAGTCTTTTTTAATAAGAGGGAGTGGTATTCGTTTGAACCTAGGGCAAGAAAGCATTTTCAGATAGTTTTATGAATTTTTTTATATATCTGAACTATTTTCATGGCTTTTAGGTCACAAAAAATGACGACCTGCCCCACCCCCTGATCCCGGCCAAAACCCGCTCCATAAAAGAGAAAAATAAGTACACCCAAAGCAAGATTTTTGGCACTGAAAAAATTTTTACAAAAAAAGTCTTGACTTTTGCAAGCTAGTACACTAGTAGTCGCAATGCGTGTTTAAATTTATTAATTTTGTAGCGAGCTTGATTTAATCCCTAACTAGCCACGAAATTATTCAGTTTTGGCCCGCGGTAAGAAAATGCATTCAAATCAAATTCATTATCTTAAATTCAACTCATCAGTCTAAAACCTTAATTCAATTCATTATATGGAACACAACAACCTTCAACCGAATAACACCTATAACGCATCCTTTGCACCGAATACAGCCGCTGCTGCAAATCAGCAGCAGGGAGCTCAGCCTCAGGCAGAGCTAATACCTCCTTTGGCAAATGCTCCG